>DQOT01000089.1 GCA_015658495.1 Fidelibacterota bacterium
CTTCAAAAGTTTCTTTATTTAACGCCTTGATGAGAGCATCTTTCCGGCTGTCTTCAATTTCAAAAAAAGAGAATTTTTTCATGATATCGATACTGCCAATCACAGCATCTTTGGAATCCAATGCTTCATTTATTAATCCCATTAATCGATTGGGATTCAAATTATTCCGTCCGCCAATATTGATGTAGATTGTAGCAAATTTTGTTTTCCGACCTTCTGACCTGCTCCTCTTTTCTCGTTTATCTTTTCCACCGGAAATGTTGATGTCACGTGCATTTTTATAATAGGACAAATAGCGGTTGAATTCTGCTGATACAAAATGCTTGATCAGATTCTCTCGGTCAAGCCAAGCTAACTTTTGATAAATGTCATCTAAAAAAGGTGTGATCTGTTCTTCATTTACTTCCACTTTTTCAATTTTATCCATGAGTGCATAAAGGCGTTTTTCGCAAATATCCCGACCACTGGGGACCAACTCTCTTGAAAAAGAAATCCCAGAGATTCGTTCAATCTCTTTGATCTTTTTCATGTCCCGCGTGTGGATAACGGCGATGGAAATGCCGCTCTTCCCTGCTCGCCCTGTCCGACCGCTGCGATGAACATAAACTTCCGGGTCATCGGGCAAATTATAATTGATAATATGGGTGAGGTCATTCACATCCAACCCGCGGGCCGCCACATCTGTAGCCACCAATAATAGTAAACTACGACGCCTGAATTTCCCCATAACTTCATCCCGTTGTGACTGGGATAGATCACCGTGGATCGCATCAGCATTATAGCCGTCATGCATCAATTTATTAGCGATCTCCTTGGTTTCACGACGGGTACGACAAAAAACGATTCCATAGATATTGGGATTCATATCCGCGATCCGTTTTAGCACTTCGTACCGATCTTTCGCATGTACCATATAATTCACATGCTTTACATTTTCTGCCCCAATATTCCTTCGCGCCACAGCGATCTCTACCGAATCCTTCATATATTTAGTGGTAATGGTAATCACCCTTTTGGACATGGTAGCAGAGAAAAGCAGTGTTTGTTTCTCCCTCGGAGTATTTTCAAGGATAGCATCCAATTCTTCCTTGAATCCCATGGTGAGCATTTCGTCAGCCTCGTCCAGGATCACCCTTTCGATATTTCTGACAGATAATTTTTTCCGATTGATCAGGTCCCGGGTGCGGCCTGGAGTTCCGATGACAATTTGAGCACCTTGATTTAAGGCTAGTATCTGGTTACCAATTTTGGAGCCGCCATAAACAGCGAGAATGTTGATGCCCTTCAGGTATTTTGAATAACTGATCAAATCCCTGGTGATCTGTACACAAAGTTCCCGCGTGGGACACAAAACCAATGTTTGGGTGTTCCTGTTATTACTATCTGCCAAATGAATGGCCGGTAAACCGAATGCTGCCGTCTTCCCTGTCCCTGTTTGGGCTGTGGCGATAATGTCCTGATCTGATGACATTAAGAGGGGAATGGTTTCAGCCTGGATCGGTGTTGGGGTCTCAAAGCCTAATTCTTTGATCGCTTTTTGAATTTCTTTTTGCAGACCAAAATTTTCGAAGGTGTTCATGGGTGATTTTAATTGGTGTGGGTGGTTTTTATCTTCGTAAAAATAAGGGGAAAATGTGCGGCGGAATTTCGCCTGATGTGAACACCTTAAATAGGGGTATTTAATTTTAGATTTGGATTAGGATGATTGGATTGCTGGAGTTTTGTAGTGCTGGAAATGAGACTGGATGATGTGTTATTTAAGATTTGATCTTGGCCCAGGTAAGGTCCAAACACAATTTCGCTTTGTCCACCAGTTCATCAATTTCTGAATGCGAAATGACAAAAGGAGGGCATATGATCATAGCATCGCCAACAGCGCGCATAATAAGTCCATTATTGAAACAGAAATCACGGCAGATCATGCCGACATTTTGATCCGACTGGTAAGACGTTTTAGTGTCCTTGTCTTTCACCAATTCCAATGCGCCTACCATCCCGATACCTCTTGCTTCCCCCACTAATGGGTGGTCCCCTAATGCCAACCATTTTTCCTGAAGATAGGGACTTAAATCATTTTTGGCTCTTTCTATAATTTTTTCATCTTTCAGAATACGGATATTTTCCATGGCAACTGCACAGGCTACCGGATGTCCGGAATAAGTAAACCCATGATTAAAATCGCTCCCTTTATTGATCACAGTGTCGGCGACACGGTCCCCAACCATGAGTCCGCCAATCGGTAAATAACCGGACGATAGTCCCTTCGCTATGGGCATAAAGTCTGCTTCAATATCAAAATAGTCAGATCCGAACCATTCGCCTAATCTGCCAAACCCGCAGATGACTTCATCAGCAATCAACAGTATCCCGTATTTTTTACAGATTTGTTGAATTTCCGGCCAATAGGTTGCAGGGGGAATTATCACACCGCCGGCACCCTGAACCGGTTCTCCAATAAAAGCTGCCACCCGATCTTCCCCAATCTCCCTGATTCGTGTTTCTAATGCCTGGGCGGTTTTCAATCCAAATTCATCAGGATCCATAGCGCCACCATTTTTATACCAATGGGGTTGTTCGATATGCTCAATGTCATGCAAAATGCCGCCTTGAGCATGCATCCCTTTCATTCCGCCAAGACTGGAAGCGGCAACGGTACTGCCATGGTAGGCGTTTTCCCGGCTGATAATTACGGTTTTCTCAGGTTTTCCTTCCAGGTTCCAATAGTGACGAACCATCCTGACAACTGTGTCATTTGCCTCTGAACCGGAATTGGTAAAAAACACATGATTGAATTGCGGTGGAGAAATGTCCACCAATGCTTTTGATAATTCGATTGCCGGTGGATGAGTGGTCTGGAAAAAATTGTTATAGTAAGGGAGTTCCCTCATTTGCTTGGTGGCAGCATCCACCAATTCCTGTCGCCCATATCCCACATTGACGCACCAAAGCCCAGCCATGCCATCCAAAATCTTGTTACCATCTGAATCCCAAAGATAAACGCCATTTGCCCGGGTGATAACGCGCGTCCCCTTTTCCATTAATGCCTTGTGGTCTGTAAATGGGTGAATGTGGTGGAGCCCGTCTATTTCTTGTAACTGTTGTGTGTTATAGGTCGCCATACTTTCCCTTTTTAATTATTTTCCAATTTATGAGTTAAACATGCATCGCCAAATCTTTCAAAGATTGATTTATAAAATGGAGTATCCATTACTTTCCATTCGGGATGCCACTGAACCGCCAATGCCAAAGATCGAGCATCCGTGACAGAAAAAGCTTCCACCAATCCATCTTGTGCTGTGGCTTCAACAGTTAATCCATCACCCAGTTTATCAATTCCCTGCCAGTGGACCGAATTAACCCTGGGTTCATTCTCATCAGAGATTCGGTCTAATATTCCATCCTGAACCAGTGATATGGAATGCGCAAAATCATATTGTCCCTCTAAATCCAAGGCAGAATCTTCCCGGTGATCCATCATGCTGTCCACCTCATGAACCTTTTGATGCAGGGTTCCACCGAAAGCAACATTCATTTCCTGGCAGCCCCTGCAAATGGCAAAAACCGGGATGCCTGCGTCTATGGCTTCCGGAATGATAGGTAAAGTTGTTGCATCGCGCTGGGGATCATGTTTGGTCTCACCATCAATGGGATTTCCATCATATTGATGGGGCTCGATGTTGGAATAACTTCCTGTAAACAGCAAACCATCCACCATATCCAGGAGTTGATTCGTTTGAAGTTTATCCCCCACAGAAGGAATTAAAATGGGCAGTCCATCCATGCCATTGATGACGGCAAAAATATATTTATCGCCCGTCTGATGATAGTAATGAGCACCTTGTTTTTCGAAACAGGTGGTAATTCCAATAAGGGGTTTAGACATATTTA
>DQOT01000055.1 GCA_015658495.1 Fidelibacterota bacterium
CAAGGTCACCCAACCGGGTAATCCCAAAACGATTTCCCCAAATTTCACGGCAGCCAAACTCACAGCACCCATAACCAACACATTGAATACCAGTCCCAGATACAACGCCCGGAAACCTCGCAGGAAGGCAGCAGCCTTCCCACTGTAACGGAGTTCATAAAATTCGATATCGGTGAGCACGCCGGAACGGCGCCAGAGATTTGCATAAACAAAAACCGTCAGCATTCCCGTAAGCAAAAACGCCCACCAGGCCCAGTTTCCTGAAACCCCGTTCTGGCGAACAAGATCTGTTACTAGGTTCGGCGTATCGGTGGAAAATGTGGTAGCAACCATACTGACGCCCAACAACCACCAGGGCATATTACGCCCAGCCAGGAAAAAGGATTTGGTATCCTCTCCTGCCTGTTTAGATGCCCAGATACCAACCGCTAATGAAACTGCGAAATAAACACCGACGATAATCCAGTCTAGGGATGAAAGATTCATGACTGATCATTAACTCCAAAAATCGGTTTATTTATTTTCCATTTTCCAAGGGTAAAATCGGGAATTTCTACAGAAGCACTGTTTAGTCGAATTGATTTTTCCGACAAGGGACAAATCACACTCATGCTCACAGCATCGTATACATCAATGGGTGGCGATACATCCCGTTTTAGTGATTCCACAAATGCCCGCAGTATGAAAAAATCCATCCCGCCGTGACCAGACCCTACAGCTTGATCTTCAAACCGTTTCCAGAGAGGATGATCGTATTGCTTCAAATATTCTTCATCCGGTTCCCAGCGGTGTTCTTCCGGGCTGGCACCTTCAATATAAATGGAATTATTATCTTTCATCCAGATTCCCTTTGTGCCTTGAACCCTGAAATTCAATGAATAAGGTCTTGGTGAATTCGTGTCATGGCTCAACATGATGGTCTGACCATTGGCACATTTGATGACTGTGGTCACGATATCACCCAGTTTGAATTTCACGTTGGCATTGGGATGATCTTCCCCGCCCTTTTCAACAATATACTTGTGGAGTCCTCGGCTTTGTGTCGCGGTGGAGGTAAGATGAACCATCCGGTTTCCGCGATTAATATCCAGCATTGTGCTTACGGGTCCAAGACCATGAGTCGGATATAAATCACCATTCCGATCAATGGAATGCTGTGTGCGCCACTTCGCTTCGGAATATCCACTTTTCCCAAATTCAACCCCCCCGCCATACGGTTGTTTTCCATCATTAAATTTCACATGACGCAGGTCATGCTGGTAGCCTCCCTGGCAATGGCGTAACTCACCAAACAATCCCTGGCGCACCATATTGAGCACAGCCATTACATCTCTGCGATAACATACATTTTCCATAATCATGCAACGTGTCCCGGTCCGTTCGGATGTTTTTACCAGGTCCCAGCAATCTTTCACAGTAAGGGCAGCAGGGACTTCTGTGCCCACATGAATTCCGTGTTTCATAGCGGCGATGGCCATGGGATGGTGCCATTCCCAGGGGGTGGCGATGTACACACCATCCAGTTTTTCTCTGTCTACCATGTTTCGGAAATCCTCGTCCCCCTCTTTGTATACTTGTGGTTCCGGTTTGCCTGCTTCCTTCAAGATTTTGAGAGCACTTTCGATCATGCCATCATCAATATCACAGATCGCGGGGATGTCCACTTCAGGATATTTTGACGCCAGACATAACACCCACTGACCTCGCATTCCCGTACCAATGAATCCCAGTTTAATACGTTCATTTATCACGGGAAATGAGAATAATGATTTTGGCATCAAGGCTGCAGCGACACCTGCAACAGCAGTAGTTTTTATAAACTCTCTTCTTTCCATTGTCTTACCCATGGACACTCCTTAGTTTTGAATAATTACAAACATTTTAGTTATTCACAGGGAATTTTAGGTTAATAATATTGAACTGACAAATTATTGAGGCTATAAATCTGGAAACAAAAAATAATCTCACTGATGGAATTTTTAGTTTCTTCACCCCATAAAATTACCAACCTACTCCTTTAGCAGAAACAAAAATCCTGTATTCGGCTACTCTGAGAAGAGAAATTATTTTCCAAAAAACAGGGAACAAAGCAACTTCTCTTTTCCTGAACATGTATCTCAGTATAATTTTCAGGTATGACTCGTGTAGCACTTTA
>DQOT01000195.1 GCA_015658495.1 Fidelibacterota bacterium
TCGGGATTAAGGTGTGAAAAAACTATTTTTATTTATAATCCTTTTGGGACAGATGTGGGCTCAATCAAAGCCATATCAAAAATTCCTGGACTTTATGAATACGCCGGGTGGCCGAATTCTTGAGATCGAATTTTACCAGGAACAAAATGGGGAACGATATGAGTCGAATGGCACCTTTTATTACATGGGAAAGCACCATTATACATTCGATGCCCACGACCAAAGAATGACTTACAATAGGGGTGATCTAACAACCATTAATAAATTGGGGAAACAGGTTATTCTTGATTCCGCAATTCCAGGTGATGTAACTATTTTTGATATTCTGACAGGCGAAAATGACGCGGTTGAAATAGGAGAACCCCTATTAGAGAAAAGTGGATTCCGGATCCCGTTCACATTATCAGAATGGGATATAAATGGGAAGATCATGACGAACCATGGGAGCGGGCAACCCAGGGAAATAATCATGAGATTGAGCCCTAGTTCAGAGATCAGGATTCAAATATTATCTGCGGAACCTTTGGGTAACAGGGCTGTTGGAGAAATCGATTTATCCGAATACGAGACAATAGACCTTCGTGAATAAATATTTCAAAATTTTAGTGGGTGCTGTAATCAGTATCCTTGGGCTTTATCTAGCCTTCTATGGTGAAGACTTTGATGGATTATGGCAGCAGATCCGCCAGGTGAATTGGGGACCATTTTGGTCCGGCTGTGGGTTGTTACTTATTAGTTGTATCATCCGCGCATATCGCTGGCAGCTTTTACTGGATCCTGTGGAAAAAATTCCACTTCATCCTTTATTTGCTTCCACTATGATCGGGTATTTTGGCAATGGTGTTCTTGCTTTTCGACTGGGTGAATTGCTTCGAGCCTATTCAATTTCAGTCCATAGAGCCATTTCAGTATCCCAGGCATTTGGAACGATTATCCTTGAAAGGATCATGGATCTTCTGATGGTTGTTCTTATCTTCATTTTAGTTATTCCATGGTTTCCATTTGAGCACCAATGGCTACGGATGGGTGTTTATCTTTTTTCAACGATCACGTTTGGACTTATATTTTTTATTTTTATTGCTGCACGCTACCAATGGATCAATAAGATCAGTAGAAAAGGATTCTTCCAAACAGGGGTGGGGTTGAAAATATTTCATGCACTTCAACGCATCTTTGATGGGTTAACTATAATAAGAAAAACCAGGCATACATTCGCTATTTCAGTCACCAGTTTTATCCTTTGGGGCATTTATTATGCTATTACCATCATTATTTTGAATGCCTGCGGTATCGATCTGGGTTTCATTGGTACAGGAATATTATTAGTGATTGGAAGTATTGCCATTGGCATCCCCGCGTTGCCAGGTTCTGCTGGTACCTACGACGCAGGTGTGAAATACGGTCTAATGGTTGTCTTTTCCATTGCCAGTGAAAAAGCGCTGACCTATGCTATTGTTTCCCATGCTGTATCTTATTTCCCTGTAGTATTAGTTGGGGCGGTCTATTTTATCCTGGGGAGTGTCAGGATAAAGGATGTGCATCCGGAGGAGATCATTTCATGAAGCGTTATGATTGTATTTTCCTTGACCGGGATGGGACTTTAAATCCGGACCCGGGATATATCAGTTCATTGGAAGATTTTTCCTTTTATAATTATACTATTTCGTCACTGAAGAAAATGGCTGAAGCAGGAAACCGGTTTTGCATTCTCACGAATCAGTCCGGTATTGCCCGTGGTTTGATCCAACAAAATGATTTAGATGAAATTCACACATTCATAAAATCCGAATTTGAGAGGCATAAAATCCCACTATTGGGAATTTATGTTTGTCCGGATCACCCGGAACAAGCTTCAGAGAGGCGGAAACCGGGTCCGGGGATGTTTTTAGAAGCAGAGCTGGAACACGATCTTAATTTGATGGAATGTATCATGATCGGTGACTCTGTTGCAGATATGGAAGCCGGTGAAATGCTTGGGATGGATACAATGCTCGTTTTATCTGGACGAGGGTCGGAAACCATGGACTTTTTACCTGAATATGAAATGCCAACTTTCATTGTTCAAGATTTAGCGGAAGGCGCATTAAAAATATGTCAATGAGAGTAGGGGTATTAATGGGTGGTCCCAGCGAAGAACGAGATGTTTCCTTAACAACGGGAAATGCTGTGGCGGAAGCATGTCGCAGGAATGGGTACGAGACCACTGAATACCCATTTCATTTTGATCATAGAAAACTCCTCGATAAACTGAAAAAACAGGACATTATTTTTAATGCGCTCCATGGCGGGATCGGTGAAAATGGAAAAATACAGGCCTGGATGAATAAAAATGGGATTCCGAATACGGGTTCGGGTCCTGAATCGTCAGCCCTTTGCATGGATAAAGAAAAAAGTAAATCGATTGCAACCCGAAATAATATTCCTACCCCGAAGTGGGAAATGCTTTTTTCCACCGATGAACGGTCAACATTGCCCATTCCATTTGTTGTAAAACCCAATGATCAAGGGAGCACAGTGGGGCTAACGATTGTGCACAATGAATCAGAGATCGTTCCCGCGATCATAGAAGCATTTGCACATGGCGTTTTGGTGATGGTGGAAGAATACATCCATGGCCGGGAACTCACAGTGACAGTTTTAGGAGATAAAGCGTATCCCATAGTGGAGATTAGACCATCCCACGAACTCTATGATTATGAATGCAAGTACACACCAGGAATGAGTCAGTATATTTGCCCAGCTGAAATCCCGGAAAAATTAACAAAATCTATCCAACATGACACAGAACTAATCTTTAAAGCGTTGGGGTGCGATGTATATGCGCGAGCCGACTATTTACTGGATGAAAATGGGCAGTATTACTTTCTCGAAATGAATACGCTGCCCGGCATGACATCCACAAGTTTGGTCCCAAAATCGGTAAAAGCTACCGGAATGTCCTTTGATGAATTAATTAAAAAAATCATTGAATTAAGTTTATAACCTGAATAATTCACTTGGAAGACACGAGTTACTCTAAATACAGAAATAATAATGGATATTGAAATCACAATGCGAAATAATTATGTAAAACGTAATTATGTAATTTCCATCAATTACGTTTTACATAATTATCCTTCAAAAAACTCAGGACAGGCTGTTTTATGGTCGACTGCATTATCCAATCTGGAATCCAGTAAAAATTTGATTTCAAAACTGATGAATTAATAAAGATAAATGGCGCTTCAGTTTTTTAATTCCATTCATAGAGAAAAAAAAGTTTTTCATCCCATAGAGGAGGGAAAGGTTGGGCTTTATACCTGTGGCCCCACTGTTTATGATTACGCGCACATTGGAAATTTCAGAACCTTCATGTTTGAAGATCTGCTTAAGCGCTGGTTGCTCCATTTGGGCTATGATGTAAAACATGTCATGAATATTACCGACGTGGATGATAAAACCATCAAAAAAGCGCAAGAACTAAAAGTGAGCCTTTCTGAAGTCACAGATGAATACACCCGATATTTCATGGATGATTTGAAATGGCTCAAAATGGTTCCTGCAAATAATTATCCGCAAGCGACAAATGCCATTCCGAAAATGATTACTATGATTGAACGGCTTTTGGAAAAAGGATTTGCTTATCGGGAAGTGGATGGGTCGGTTTATTTTAATATTCGGTCCTTCCATGATTATGGGCGTCTTACCAAAATCAAAATAACAGGTCAACGAACTGGCGATCATGTCGCGGATGATGAATATGATAA
>DQOT01000327.1 GCA_015658495.1 Fidelibacterota bacterium
ATCAACACCTTGGATCCCAACAATATGTTGTTCTTGGAGATAATCGTCAATGGATTGGGTAGAACGCCAGTTGGATGGAATACTAGTTTCTTCTTTTATGACAAATCCGGTAACCTGAATTTTATCTGATTCACTATCATCCGGATTGACCCCATAATTGCCAATATGGGGAGCTGTCATGGTGACGATCTGTTTACAATAGGATGGGTCCGTCAGGATTTCCTGATATCCTGACATACCTGTATTAAAACATACCTCTCCAGTTGATTCTCCCATTGCACCGAAACTTTTACCACAAAAAAAACGGCCGTCCTTTAACAAAAGGATGGCCGTTCTAGGATTTCCCATAAATGAATTTATTACGTATTAATGGTTTTAATGAACGCCAATTTAATCATTTTTTAGTCAGTGCCCAGGAACCATCCCAATCATCACCAGGCGGATTTTCTTTATAATGTTCGCAACGTGGAATATAGACCCGGCTGAGATTGATCTTACGGCCGGGAAACATGTCTTCCAATTTATCTGAGGCTTTAAAGGCTTCTATAGCCTTTGCCCAATCCTGATTACGATACAATTTTACTGCTTCGTGAAAGGCAGGGAGGAGTTTATCATATCCAGAAGGCATGTTGCCAATTTCGGTAATAAGTTCAAACACCTGAGCCGGTTCTGTTTTTCCCATGACAATGACATAATCCAGATCACGCCAGATAAATTTGTCTTTACAGGCTTTATATGTTTCATCAGCAACTTGAATATATATACCATATTGTTTTGCTGAAGCCTCCAGACGGGCTGCAAGGTTCACCGTATCACCCATCATGGTATAATTCATGCGCATGGTGGAACCCATATTGCCCGTGACCATAGGTCCGGTATTGACCCCAATTCTGTTTTGCATATGGTGGACGATTTCCGGCCAGCGATCCCCTTCGCCCTGCCATTTCGTGCGGAGTTCAGCCAAGCGTTCCTGCATTTTTATAGCAGTCAAACAGGCCCAGTATTCATGGTCGTCTACAGGAGCCGGTGCACCGTAAAAGGCCACGATTGCATCGCCAATATATTTATCAAGCGTCCCTTTATTATCAAACAGGATGTCGGTCATTTCTGTTAAGTAATCATTTAACAATTCTACCAGGGCCGAAGCACTCAATTTTTCTGAAAAAGCTGAAAAACTTTGTATGTCCGTAAAAAAGGCCGTGTGATACCCTTCTTTGCCACCCAAAGATGGTTCTTCTTTGGCATCGAACATCTGATCAATTAGTTCTGGTGATATATATGTTCCAAAGGTATTTTTTAAGAAACGCTTATCTTTTTCAACGATTAGAAAATTATAAAGGAATATTCCCAAATAGGTTCCGCCTATGGAAATGGCCGGACGGACAATTTCCCACATCTTAAGTGTGGTCAGATATTCATTATAGGTGAAGATCACCCAGGCAGTAATAGCCAGCAAAGGAATCGGCAGAGTATATAACGGTTTTGTAGGTATATTGACTATAACACCCAGCACAATGCAAATGATAAGAATTGCTAACCGGTTGGTCTGTGTGTCTGTGATGGATACAAATTCATTCTGAAGGATACTATGAATAACATTGGCATGGATTTCCACCCCGGCAAATGTTTCCTGGACAGGTGTATTACGCAGATCCATCAGTCCCGGTAGTGATGCCCCAACCAGAGCCACCTTCCCTTTCCAATAGGACGGATCCAGCATTTCCGGGTCCATGCAATACATGTAGGGCAAATAATAGAATGTTTTGTAATAGCCGTAATAATTCACATACATGCGACCTTTTTCATCAATGGGAATTTCCCTCACGATCTTCCCCGTGGTATCCCGCATGGTTAAGATCAACTTTTCATAGTCATAATTCAAGCCATCATTAGGAACACCGAGAATATCCATTGCTGCTGCCATGGTCAGCGTTGGATACACATGATTGGGCCCTTCAAACCAGATAGCCGTAGGTGATCTTCGGATAATTCCATCTTGATCCTGGGGAAAGTTGGCGCTGCCGGTACGCACCGAAGCTTGCAGAAGATCGGGAAATGTATTGCCTAAACGATCCGCTTTAGGCAAGCGGTTGGATTGATCATCGGGCAGTTGAATCATATGATCCGGACGATCATAGCCCTCCGGTTCCGAATCCATTTTATACAAAAAAATAAGTGAGTCTTCCTGTTCGAACACCAACGCATGATACGCTTTCTGGCTTGCATACGTTGAATACACAAAGCGTGTTGGATCATTGCTGACTAAAAACTGATTTGTAACATCAGCTAAATATTCATCGTTCGGCGAATTATCACTGTTTAAGGCATTGACCAAATCAAAGTCGAAAGTGTTCTCCGGGTCAAAAATTATATCAAATAGCATGGCTGCCGGTTCGCCAGAAGTAACCACATCAATCAGTTGGCCGTGGTACGCCTGGGGCCAGTTATAATAACGGCCCAACCCGCCTGAATCTACTGGTAACGTAGATTGTTGTTCAATGTCAATGATAACAACTGTATCAATGGATGCCTCCTCTGATTCAGAAACGCTGGCCCGCATCCGGGCATCATAGGATTGAAATTCGTAGCCATTCAGTAGATCCGTAAAGAAAAATCTTTCCACATTAGTACCATATGAAACAAGCAACCCGGCAATTAGGCCAATGAGTGCACCGATGCCCAGGCGTTTTAACAGTTCATTCATGAATAACTAGGAGATATTGGGGAGGAATTGGCACTGCAAAGAAAATGGTATATGTTTATTCTTCAGCAGCGTCTAATTCGTTGTTCCATTTTACAAAGTCCAGATCACCATCTTTGGCCTGGTCAAACTTGAACATATGGTATTTGCCGTCCTTGCGCACATTGATCTGCATGCC
>DQOT01000021.1 GCA_015658495.1 Fidelibacterota bacterium
ATTTTTCCCCCATTTGCATCCAAGATGGATGGAGCAACTCTGAAATCACCCGAAGCTTCAAATGGAAATCCATCTGCAACTGTCAAGTCATCATAGATTAACCAAAGGTGCCCACTGTCAGTTCCACAAACAATATCAACCCTTCCATTCCCATTAAAATCAGTCAGCGCAACCCCCCGCTGGATCTTTTCACCAAGATCATAAGGGAACCCTGGAACGTTGGAACCATCTGGGTTGACCGCAAACAGTTTTCCAGAAGAGGTATACCCGCCAAACACGATTTCCAGTTCCCCATCTCCATCAATATCACCTAATGCAGGTGTTCCCATCAAAAACTGTTCAGCCTCGTAATCTACCTGAACACTTCCATCTGCATTTAAAACAAATAGGTGTTTATTTTTTGATCCAATAATAATCTCTACATCTCCATCCCCTTCAAGGTCTGCTACAGCGGGGGATCCCCAAATATCATCTCCTCCAAGATTAAAGGGGAAACCAGGTAATTCAACCCCAGTCGGTCCTAAAACATGAAGCAAACCGATATCTTCACCGAAGATAATTTCTTGAATCCCGTCGCCATTGATATCTGTTACTGCCGGAGATGTCCTAACCTGATCTGTCGCTCCATAAGGAAAGCCGGTTTGATTGAGTGAAATTGCCACATTGAAATGATACTCTACCGAATAATCAAATTCACTTCCATTTTCTTCATATTCTGCTGTGATTTGAAAAGTGAAGGGAATATCTCCCAATGGAGCATCAGGAAGAAAAGTTACATTGACTATGGCAGAATCCTCTGGATTATCAATAGTCAGATCTTCAAACGGTATTTCACCATTATAGATTATAACGTTTTCCTCTACTGTTGATAGCACTCCAGTTACATTATTTACATCATAATTTGGCAATGGATTGGAAATAAAAATCTGAAGAGTGGCATCATCACCAGGGTTCAGAACACCATCTCCATCACCCTCATCAGTAATATTCGTAATATCAGAAAAAAGGGATAAGGTTTGATATGTAAATTGAATTGTATTGTCGGCATATCCTATGTCAATAATATTAACTCCTCCAGGCTCACCATTCGTGAGAAAGCACGAAGGGTTCGTTGAATCATTGAACTCTCTCCTACCGGAAGATTGATTAAATGAAGCTCTGCTGATATCACCATTGCTATAGAGCGTTCCACTGGGCCTGTAAACATAAAGCTCATCCGGAGGGCCATCAGCATTTCCATTACCTACCACAGTATTAATCCGGTATACCAGCAATCCAGAATCATATCCCGGTGTTCCCACCTCATACATTCCTTCTTTTTTTCTATATTCTACAACAAAATACTCTTCTGTGGTACCGGTCAAATCATTGTATGGTGAGTACGGTGAATTTATTCGATAACAGTTATTTCCAGGTGACTGACCTGAGTTAAGAGAATAAACTCCTGTGCTTTCAATGATCGGGCACTCTATCCAGTTACAGTATTTCCATTTCATGAATGCACTCATATATTGTGGGGGATCAGAGTTAGCTTCCATTAGATCCCATCCACCCACCGGGACCTTCCCATCATAACTATAATGGTAAAGATCGGGAGCGCCCAGAGAGTGACCAAATTCGTGACAGAGCACACCTACGTTGAAATATGTAGGATCCCCCGCGAGATTAAAGTTGTAGGCATCAACTATACTTCCATTGATATCCACATCATATGAGAAAAGCGACCATCGATGAGGCCAAAGCAAGCTTGCCCATGCCCCGGGGCTTCCACTGATAAGAAATGACGTATTGTCTACGTAACCATCCCCATCAGAATCAACAACTAACGTATCAGGAATTTCAGATTTAATAAATTCTATTGCGCTTTTTAGTAATGTATGTTCTCTGAATGTTCTCTCCTCCCCATTATCATCGACCTGATAACCATCAGGGTTTGATACTAAATTGTACGGCTGATAATAACTCCGGGGGAGAGAATCCTGGTATGAAATATTTGTATTCAAATCACATACAGGATAATGAGGCGTATTTACTGTTAGCGTATCGTACGAAAGCTCTCTAAAATAATCCTTTAAAGAAGGGCCCTCTTCCTTATTGTACGGTTGGTCATAGTAAGACCGGGGAGTTACAAATTCATATTCATCCGCAAACCTGATAAAAATATTCAGATTATTTACTACACCTGAAGAGGGTGCATCTCTCCCTTCGGTATCTCTAAACCAATTATTTCTTCTTTCCTTCAGCATTCTTACAGATATTTTTAACCATTTCTCAAAACCAAAGGACCCCGGATTGATTTCATTCATCCTGTATTGAGAAGGTTTCAATAGTTCACCATCTCTCTCTGCATAGTAATAATATCCATCCGATTGGCTCTGAATAATGGTATATCCATCTTTATCATGTAACCAGTTATAATACTCATCACCAGTGGCATAGCATTCAATCACACTTCCATCCGGTTGATGAACAGTAATTGGAATATCACGTAGATAGGCAGCGTACACACTGGAAACCATAAACAGAACTATATAAATAAACTTCCTCATCCTCACCTTAAACTCACATCCTTCGATTTTCTATCAGGAGCTTATCAAACTCTCATGCATCATTTCATCAGGATACATTTTTTTACTGAGGTATAGCCACCAGACTCTAATGTATACACATACACTCCGGAAGGAAGAATCCCTGCACTGAATGTGGCTGTGTAATTCCCCTGAGGTTGTCTCTCATTCACCAACACTGCAACTTCCTCTCCTAATATATTAAA
>DQOT01000190.1 GCA_015658495.1 Fidelibacterota bacterium
ATCCCAAGATAGAATTTCGTCCAATGTTCCGGTCAAGAAAAGAGCATTTTCCCGGTTAAAAACTAACGGCGGTTTAATTTTGAGTACATTGTGATCCGGTCCGTCGGTGCTGATCAGGATTCCTTTTTCTTTCATGGAATTCACAATTTGATCCACTTCTTTGTCTGCTGGTTCCAAAGATTGTGGATCGCGAACCAATTCAATACCGAGAAAAAGCCCAAATCCTCTCACGTCCCCAATGATAGGATATTTTACTTTCAATTCGTTCAGCATAGATTTCAGATAATCCCCCACATCCTTTGCATTTTGCTGGAGATCTTCATCTTCGATCACATTTAATACGGCATGTCCCACAGCACAAGAAACAGGATTGCCGCCAAATGAATTGAAATATTCCATGCCATTATTGAATTTTCCCGCAATGGCTTTTGTGGTAACCACCGCCGAAAGTGGATGACCGTTGCCCATGGATTTTCCCATGGTCACAATATCGGGAATAACATCTTGGGTCTCAAATCCCCAGAAATGATCGCCCATCCTTCCGAATCCGATCTGGACTTCATCGGCAATACAGAGTCCGCCTGCCTTACTCACTTTTTGGAATGATTCTTTCAGGAATCCCCTGGGCGGCACTAATTGCCCACCGCAACCCATGAGGGATTCTGCAATGAAAACAGACACTCGTTTTCCGGATTCTTGAATTTTATCTATGGCTATTTGAACTTCATTCGCATACTCTTTTCCCGATTCTTCTCCGCGATATTTCCCCCGAAATGGATCTGGCATGGGGATGGTATGGACAAAATCGGGGGCACCGCTTCCGTCGGGACCGTCGTGCTTATAGGGACTGATCTCGATCAAGGATGACAGGTTGCCGTGGTATGCTGCATCCAATACAATTGTTTCCTTACTTTGGGTCACATGACGAGCGATACGAAGAGCAAGATCATTAGCCTCACTGCCAGAATTTGTGAAAAAACAAATATCGAGCTCATCGGGAAGTTTATCCGTTAGCGCTTGGGCATAATTGACGATTGTTTCATCCAAGTACCGCGTATTGGTATTGAGTTTTTGATATTGGGCAGTGGCTGCTGCTGCCACTTTTGAGTGGCAATGGCCCACATGCTGGATATTGTTCACCGCATCGAGATATTGCTTTCCATCCGCATCGTAAAGGTATTGCCCTTCTCCTCTTACAATATGCAGCGGATCCGTGTAGGATAAATTAAACGAAGGTGCGAGATGGATTTCCCGAAGGACTTGGATAGAATCTTTATTGAGCAATTAAGTTCGCCTTTCATTATTAACCACCCCTTGTTTTCCCCTCCTTATATAAGGAAGTGACGAATCTACTCCATGAACTAATTTAAAATGATTTAGGGGTGGTTTTATTTGAGAAAGTTTCATTTAATACTTCACAAAATCAATTAACCGGTTTGACCATTCTTTTAAATCTTCTTTTTCCAATTTTAGCAACAAATCCCAAGCTGGTTTTTGAGACACCGATAAATACTCATTTTCAGGAAATAAATTCATTCGCCACGCTGACATGGTTACCGAAATACAAAGCCGGACACAGGTCAAATATATGGCGGATTTTAATTCTGTATCCCTTAATGGAAAACAAGAATAATACCCCTTCAAAACTTGTGCCATTGGCATGAATGCATCTTTTTTTTCCAAGCCGACATAGGTCATGCAAACGGCGGGTTCCGCCGCCTGGTAAGAATACACCATATCCCCAAAATCGATAATCCCGGTCGTTTTTCCCTTATCATTGATCAAAACATTATGATCATTGCCATCATTGTGGATGACCGCCATTGTTAACTCATTGCCAATCGGCAGAATATTTTTTTCATATTCATTTAAAAAATGGGTTACAGTTTTTTTCTCAGATTCAGACCCCAAATAGTCTAATCTGGATTTTATTAAGTTAGTGGTCCGTACATCCCATTCAAATTCCCGATCAGCAGCAGGATGAGAAAACCCCGCCAATGATTGACTCAATTTCCCTAAAAATTCTCCCAAATTTTCATGATCTGGATCAGACATTGTCGAATCTTTTAGAAACTGCCCATCCAGATATTCTATCAAGCGGACAAAATATGTTTGTCCGTCTTTTTCAAATTCTATGATTTCTCCAATTTGTAACGGTACACCGAAATTCGAATCTTGTGAATGTATAAATAAGGTAGCTTCATTTTGCAAATCCAGGATTTCACGTCGTTCTTCCGGATTTGAGATCTTTAAAACATATTTTTGATCCGAATTGGATTGGATGAGAAAGTTCTGGTCCCGGTCGCTATAAAGATCATGTGCCTTGCAGGATAACTTAAAATGAGATGAGCATATTTTTTCCGCTTTCAATTCGGAGAATGAGGGAGGTTTGATGTTGAATACAGAGAACATAAGTAAAAAAATTACGGCACGATACTATTGGGTTCCACCTTCATTTTTGTTGTTTAAAAAACAATCTTGTCATTCCGGAAATTGCAACGTAATCATCCGGAATCTATTTCATATTGACATAGTAAACCTTAGCAAGGTTAATTCACACATTAGGAGATTTACCATTTTTCCCCTGTCAATCCTTGCAAAGGTTTTTTCCAACTGAAACTTGTGATAAAACTAAATGTGATCTTTGAAAGGTTAATAATCCGGTCTACACTGAACCTTGCAAAAGGGAAAACAATTGTTATGTTACCAATATTATGTAAAAACTCTCCCCTAGCTCCTCTCTCATGAAAGAGAGGAATTAAAGGGGTGAGTCAAGTAAAAAAGGACAGTCAGACCATCACCAAACCTTTAAATGGTTGTTTATTCCATATTTTTTTCACTGCAATATGGATGCCTTGAAGCACCAGTTACGGGACAATCATATGAAATAAATTATCATTGCGATAGAGATTTGGAAACCCCCCAGTTGCCACCACCACAGGTTCTTCTTCCGGAAAGGATTCCTGGGTAATTCCCTTTATCAATTCTTTCACCATGCCCATTTGCCCAAAATACAACCCGGACTGGATACTGCCTATGGTGGATCGTCCCACCGCTTTATCCCGTTTCACAATTTCCACCGGCGGAAGTTTGGCCGCTTTTTGTTCCAGTGCTTCCATGGAGATCTGGAGTCCCGGCAGGATGGTACCGCCCTGGTACACCTTATCTTTCGTGATCACATCAAAGGTGGTGGCTGTTCCAAAATCGATAATGATTAGATTTTTTCCAGGAAATTGTTCAACAGCAGCCACAGCATTGGCGATACGGTCTGCCCCCACTTCTGCAGGATTCCGGTAATTGATCTTCAGTCCAGTTTTTACACCGGGGCCCAGTTCGAATGGAGACATTCCAAATATTTTATGCAGGCATTCCGTAATGAATGAATGGTATCGGGAACCACGGAACAAATCCCAATATTTGTAATCTGTGTTGGATCAATATCATTTTCCTTTAATACGGATCGTAAAAAATACCTGTTTCGTCCGAAGAACCACTAAAAGTGGCTGTCTTCCTAAATTGAAGAATAAGATTATCCTCCTTAAAAACACCGCCATGGATGGAAGTATTTCCCACATCAAGACACAAAATCATACCATAACCTTTTTTAATGTTTTTTCCAGAAGATCCCCTAATTCCGCAGCATGGTTTACGGAAGAAATAAGGCCATTTTGATCATATAAATTAAATTCAGATTGAACACCATTATTCCTGGAACCGGTGTCATTTTGAACGA
>DQOT01000243.1 GCA_015658495.1 Fidelibacterota bacterium
ATTTTTTCTGCTTTCTCTGGAGTTCCAAGGCAGCTGTTTGCAGTATTCGAGTTCCTGTCATTCCCAGGGGATGTCCCATGGCAATGGCGCCACCATTGGGATTTACGCGTGCATCATCATCTGCAAGTTTCCACACTCTAATACAGGCCAATGCCTGTGCAGAAAAGGCTTCGTTTAGTTCAATGACATTCATATCATCCATGGTCAATCCCGCTTTGATTAATGCTTTATTTGCAGCTTGTACCGGACCAATGCCCATGACGCAAGGCTCTACTCCCACAACGGCAGAGGTAACAATTCGTGCCAAAGGCTTCAAGTCATGGGTATTCACACCATCTTCAGAGGCTATGAGCATGGCGGCGGCTCCGTCGTTGAGTCCCGAGGAATTTCCCGCTGTAACTGTGCCCTCCTTTTTGAAGGCTGGTTTTAGTTTTGCCAATCCTTCAAGGGAGGTGTGTGGTTTTAAAAATTCATCATCTTTAAAAATAATGGGGTCGGCTTTGCGTTGGGAAATCTCAATGGGAATAATCTCATTCTCAAAAATTCCTTCTTTCTGTGCCAAAGCCGCTTTCATCTGGGAATGATGGGCAAAGGCATCTTGGTCATCCCTGTTAATATTATATTTCTCAGCCAGATTTTCTGCAGTCTGCCCCATTCCCTCCGTACCATAAATTTCCTGCATTTTGGGATTGATGAAACGCCAGCCAAAACTGGAATCCTCCATTTTCGAATCTCTGCCAAATGGTTTTGATGCCTTGGAAATTACCCAGGGACCACGAGTCATGTGCTCTACTCCGCCGGCAATAAACAGATCACCATCACCTGTTTGAACTGCACGATGGGCATGTATAACAGCGGACATCCCCGATGCACAGAGCCGGTTTACCGTTTCACCAGAAACTGAAAATGGAAGTCCGGCTAACAATAATGCCATACGAGCAACATTGCGGTTATCTTCCCCGGCTTGATTGGCACAACCCATGATCACATCATCAATTTCCGCTGGATCAAAATCATGGCGATCCATTAATGCACGAATCACATGAGCAGCTAAATCATCGGTACGAACTGGCGAAAGCGTTCCACCAAATGAACCAATTGGGGTGCGGACTGCATCAATTATAAAGGTGTGTTTTTTACTCATTCATCCTCCGGGAACCACTCTTTAGAGCTGCGGTAAACAGTACCTTTGAATATTGCTACTTCCTTGTCATTCTGATTTTTGATACTGATGAGATAAACTCCTATTTTATTTGATAGAGAAATTTCATTGGTTTCAGTCGTGATGACATCCCCTTCTTTCACTGACATCAAATGAGAAATAGATGTTTCCACCGATAAAGATTTTCTGCCATGAGAATTTGAGGCAAATGCCAGGGCGCTGTCAGCCAGAGAATAAGCGATTCCGCCATGGGCGATTTGAAATCCGTTCAGCATCTCTTTTCGGACGGTCATTTTCAATTCGCAATAACCGTCTTTTACCTCAATAACCTCAATACCCAGCCATTGGCTGAAGGCATCGTTTTGGTACATTGCATCAACAATATTTTCTGGTTTATGCATTAATAAAAAGTTCCGTTTTCTTCTACTTTTTTTATCAGCAATGGGTTGGCAATATAGCGGTCATCTTCAAATTTGGAATGGAGCTCTTTTAATTGGGCAACTTGTGAATTTAAACCAATTTCATCCGCCCATTTTAATAATCCTTTGGGGTAGTTTACTCCTGTTTTCATGGCAGTATCAATATCATCCCGGGTTGCAATGGACTCGTTCAAAGCATCAACCGCCGCATTAATGAGCATAGCTAAAATCCGTTTGAATATTTTTCTGCCTAATTCCTCGTTTTTTTGGGGTTCAGGATTAACCGCATTCTCTGAATAATCAAAATAACCTTTACCGGATTTCCTGCCCAGCAATCCTTCGTCCATCAATTTCTTTTGTGTGGCGGAGGGCTTATAGCGTGGATCATGGTTGGTTCCATCATACACCGCTTTGGTAGCAGAGTAGTTCACATCATTTCCAATATAATCCATGAGTTCAAAGGGACCCATACGAAACCCACCAAACTTTTTCATGGCCCAATCAACGGTGGCAAAATCAGCAATACCTTCTTCATAAATTTTCAGGGCTTCACCATAAAATGGACGAGCCACCCGATTTACGATAAAACCGGGAGTGTCTTTAGCAGTTACTACCGTTTTTCCCCAACCCTCCAAAATTGATTTCACCTCTTTTAATAAATCTCCATCTGTTTCATTGGTGGGAATAACTTCCACCAATTTCATAAGCGGCGCTGGGTTAAAAAAATGGATGCCCATGATTCTGGATGGATTATTACACACAGAGGCGATTCCAGCCACTGAAAGTGAAGAGGTATTGGTTGCCAAAATACAGTCATCTGAAACCAATGATTCCATTTGGGAAAATAAAATCTGTTTGATCTCCATATTTTCAACTATGGCTTCAATAACCAAATTGCTATTAGAAATCTCATTCATTTCTGAACTCCAATTAATATTGGAAATTATATGTTGAGATTCTTCTTTATTAATTTTCCTCTTTTCCACCAAACGATTGAGAATTGACTTTAGTTTGGATTGGGAATTTTCTAATGCCTGTGGAGAGGAATCAACAATAGTAACCGCACTATCATTTGATGCTGCCACCTGAGCAATACCGGAACCCATAGCACCAGCCCCAATTACTGATACTAATAGGCTCATTTACCGGTAAATACTGGAGGTCGTTTTTCCAAAAAGGCCTGGATGCCTTCTTTATGATCTTCGGACTTGGCTGATAGCGCCTGAATTTCGGCTTCTAAATCCAACTGTTCTTCCAGAGAATTATTGAGGGAATGATTCAGCAATTTTTTGGTATATCCCAATCCCTTGGTAGGCATTTCAGAAATGAATTTAACCAACTCCAATGATTTGGATTCAAACTCCGTATCCTTATAAACGGCATAGATCATTCCCATTTTTTCAGCTTTTTCAGCGCTCACCGATTCCCCTGTCATCATTATAGCTGTAGCTTTGGGAAGTCCAATTAAACGGGGAAGAAAGTAGGTACCGCCACTATCTGGAATTAAACCAATTTTACTAAAGGCCTGAATAAAGTTTGCAGATTGGGATGCCACCACAATATCACAAGCCAATGCCAAATTGGCACCGGCACCGGCAGCCACGCCGTTTACCGCTGCGATGACTGGCTTCTCAATTTCTCTGATTTTTTTGATAATAGGATTATAATGCTCCCGTACAATTTGCTCGATTCCCGGACCTTTTGGATCCATAGCTTCCTTTAAATCCTGCCCGGCGCAGAATGCATTTCCCGCACCAGTAATAAGGATACAGCGAATGGAATCATCATTGGCACAATTTTTTAAAGTGCTTTGTAATGACAATGCCATTTCCCGCACAAAAGAATTATACTTCTCCGATCGGTTGAGGGTTATTTTCCCTACTGCATCTATTTTTTCAAATTGTATCATTTAAATTAAATCTGCTTAAAATGATGAAATATTTCACTGCACTCTTTGCATTTGTAGAGGGCTTTACAGGATGTAGATCCAAACTCACTTATTAACTGTACATTTTGAGAATCACATTGAGGACAAACAACCTCATGGGAAGGTGGGGCAATTCCGGCTTCCTTCAACTTTGATTTCACATCATTACTCATCCAGTCCGTTGTCCAGGGTGGCGCTAAGGAAGTTTTAATCTGGTAATTGGTAATATTTTCTGCTTCTAAATGACGAATGATTTCCTCCTTCATAAAGGAAAATGCCGGGCAGCCGCTGTAGGTTGGGGTGATGGTAATATTGAGTTTATTGTTATCAAATTCTACATTCCGTACGATTCCTAAATCCACTATTGATACTGCTGGAATTTCAGGATCGGGAATAGTCTTTAATAATTCCCAAATTGATTCGGTGAAAATTTCCTTTACCATTTGGCACCCGGGTAGGCGCGCTGAAGATACTGCATGTCCGATAATAAATGTCCCAAATGTTCCGTATGAATTCCTTCTCTGCCGCCAGAGGTCATGTGAGTATTCTCAGGTCTTCTCAGGGTGGCTTCAGCAAGCACATCATCAATAATTTTATCCCATTCAGCTTTTATTGATGAACAATCCACGCCAATTTTCTCCTTCACCATTCCCTTATCAATCTCATTGATCTCAAATAATTCATTGGTGAACATCCAAAGATTGTCAATTGCTGATTGCACCTTTGCATGGCTTTCCGCCGTGCCATCTCCTAATCTGATGATCCATTTTGAAGAATGCCGTAAATGATAGGTAGTTTCCTTTATGGATTTTTGGGCAATGCCTGATAATTGTTCATCCTTACTGTTTGTCAATTTCTGCAAAAATAATTTATAAAATGCATCCAGAAAAAACTGGCGCACCATAGTATCAGCAAAATTTCCATTAGGCTGTTCGCAGAGAATATGATTGCTAAATTCTCGTTCATTACGTTTAAAAGCCAATTCATCAGCTGTGGCGTTATTCCCCTTTATAGATGCAGCATATTCTAAGAGTAAATTAGCCCTGCCAAACATATCCAAAGAAATATTGCTCAGGGCGATGTCCTCTTCCAGAAATGGCCCCTTATATGCCCACTGGGATAATCTTTGGCCTAAAATCAAGGCGTCATCTCCCAGGGCTAAAACATATTGATATAACAAATCTTTTGCCATTAAAGCCCCTTCACCTTTTTCGACACCTTAAAGAAAGTAGGATAGCGATACACCTTATCATCGGCTGGATCAAAGAAAGATGTCTGATCTTCCGGGCTGGAGGAAACGATATGCTCCGTTTTTACCACCCAGATACAGGTGCCTTCCTGACGGCGTGTGTAAAGTTCACGTGCGTTTTGCAAAGCCATTTCTTCATCCGTAGCATGTAGATTTCCAGCATGCTGGAAGGGTGCGCCAGTTTTTGGCTGGATAAATACTTCCCATATTGGCAAATTATTTTCACTCATTTCCAACTCCATTTTGTGTTTTTTCTGAATATGCCAAAGCAGCTTCCCGTACCCATTGGCCTTCTTCATGAGAGTTTATATGGTTATTAATTCGTTCTTTATTACAAAATCCGTTGCCATTCACAACTTCCCAAAATTCATCCCAGTCAATTTCGCCAAAAATATAGTGTTTGGTTTCAGGATTCCATTTCAATTTTGGATCTGGAATTTCCAGTCCAATCAGGTCCGCTTGTTTCACCGTTCGATCTACAAAAAGCTGACGTAAATCATCATTGGTTTCTCGTTTAATTTTCCATTTCATGGCATTTGAAGTATGAGCTGACTCTGAATCATGTGGACCAAACATCATGAGGGATGGCCACCACCAGCGATTCAAGGCATCCTGTGCCATCTCCTGCTGCTCCGGTGTTCCATTTGACATTTTAGACATGATCTCATAGCCCTGGCGTTGATGAAAACTCTCTTCCTTGCAGATTCGAACCATGGCTCTCGAATAGGGACCGTAGGAAGTTCTGCGTAAAGATTGTTGGTTCACAATTGCTGCCCCATCCACCAGCCAGCCAATGGCGCCCATATCCGCCCAGCTTAAGGTGGGATAATTAAAGATACTGGAATATTTTGCTTTGCCAGTCTGAAGTTGTTTGATTAATTCATTACGGGTAATTCCCAATGTTTCAGTTGCGCTGTAGAGGTATAAGCCGTGACCGGCTTCATCCTGGACCTTGGCAATGAGCACCATCTTGGCCCGGAGGGTAGGAGCCCGGGTAATCCAGTTGCCTTCGGGCTGCATGCCGATAATTTCCGAATGGGCATGCTGTGATATCTGCCGAATAAGGTGCTTGCGGTATTTATCCGGCATCCAGTCCTTGGGCTCGATTTTGAGTCCGGCATCAATTTTTTCCTGAAAAATTATTTCATTATCTGCAGACATAAATATTGCGTTTCGAAAGTTTAATGAAGTCTTTAAGCTTTGTTTTTACTAATAAATCACAAAATGAACAGGCTTTTAATTTAAGACAAATTTCACCGAATTAGAAAAGATGTAGATTTTCATTTCACCAATCATTCACCCCAAATGGTGAGTACCAACTTTCTGGAACCAGTATGATTTCTGTGTTCACAGAGATAAATCCCCTGCCAGGTGCCCATATTCAGTTTGCCATTGGTAATGGGTATTTGTACAGACGAACCTAGAATAGATGCTTTCAAATGGGCGGGCATATCATCAGGGCCTTCAAAGGTATGCTGATAGTAGGATTGGTTTTCTGGGACTAATTCATTAAAGTGGGATTCAAAATCTAATCTAACGGTGGGATCGGCATCCTCATTAATGGTAAGAGAAGCAGATGTATGCTTGATGAAAATCTGGCAGATGCCATTCTGTAATTCCCCAATTTCAGGAAATTGGGAGACCACTTCATTGGTGATTGAGTGAAATCCCCGGG
>DQOT01000273.1 GCA_015658495.1 Fidelibacterota bacterium
TCCCTCACTTAAGAAGGCCGATCCCTGCACATTTCCACCAGAGACCTGATGGGGCCACCACTGGTGTCCCATCTCATGGGCCGTCACCCAAAACGTCATATCCAGATCTTCAGGGTCGTCCGGATCCACATCCATGACAAACCCAATGGATTCAGAAAAGGGAATTGTGTTGGGGAATGAAGCAGCATAACTGGAATAACGTGGGAATTCCAAGATCCGGCATTGCCGGTAAGGATAAGGTCCATACAACTCAGTATAATATTCGATAGACTTTTTCATGCCGGTCATCAATTTGTCCACATTATAATTGTGGGTCGGATGATGATACACTTCAAGATTAATTCCATTCCAAACTTCCCTTTCTACTTCGTATCGCGCAGAAACAAATGCAAATAAGTTGTGGATCTTTTGATCCATTTTATAATGGAAAAATCGTCGGCCATCTTCTTCCCATTCCTTTTGGATGTAGCCCGGCGCCATGGCGATTTGGTCCGGATCGGTGCTGATGATAACTTCAAAATCCACCCAGTCTGCATCATCCCCAAGGATGCCATGTTTATTCCCTTCCGGGTCATCAAATTTCGGCATGGGGTCTTGGGTTTCATTTAGATCATATTTTTTCCGTGTCCGTTTATCTCGCAATTCCCTGCCCGGATCATACCCGAATGTGGGAAATATTGAACCACTCCAGATCATGGTACCATTCTCAACCACGGTCTTATTCACCCCGTCATTGGAAAACCCCTTTCGTCTTCTTTCACCGGAAAATTCCAATGAAAATTCATCGCCAGGATGGATGGGTGGATCGAAAACAAACATATCCCACCCATAAGCACTATCTGTAAAAACAACTTCATTGGGAAGAGACCAGGTGTAATTTGAGTAAGGGATGTGCCGATTAAAATTGGAATGAATTGTGTCAATGACCGAATCTGACTTATTCTTCATTTGATACACACCGGAAAATTCAACCCGCGCTTCTTTGGGAAATAAGTGAACTTCCCCACTCACGCCGGTAATTTTTGGCTGCGGAACACCTTTGAACTTTTTATATGTCTTCTCGTAGTCTGCAGACCGTTTTTCCCAATAATTTGAGCGGTGATATTCATTCAAAATATTCGTGTTATAAAAAATGAAACTACCCAATCCAATGAAAATGAGCCCGAATGTGAGCATACCAATTTTAATTTTCGGAGTGAGTCTGTATTTTGCTGTTTCCCATCGTGATTTGAAATCGCCCGTCAGCCCCCGATTCCAAAATAAATTACTGGCGAAAGCCAATAAAACGGCACAGGCTCCCCAATACAATTTGTACCAGGAGAGTCGCCAGATATAAGGCTCGAAGCCATTCATATCGGAATAGGGAGCACTGGAACCAGAGCCAAAATGATACAAGGTGTGGTCCAAACCAAACTGCCCGGAAAACATGCCGAATAAGAAATAAAGGATCATGATAAAATGACCTAAATATTTATGATTCACAATGGTTTGAATGGCAAATGCCAAGACACACAACAGAGCATAATCCGTCCAATCCAGTAAAAATAATTGTTTTAAATAGAGATGTATTTCATAATCATAAAACCCACGCCAAGTTTGGATACTAAGGCCAATTATCAGGAGCACTGCCAACATTATTCCTGGAATTAAAATTAAAGCAATCAATTTTGAAACCATTGGGATCCAATTCGGGATAGGCAATGAATCCATGATTTGGTCTGCCTTTAATTCCCGCTCCCGCCAAACAATTTGCCCGGCATAAAAGGTGATCAGGATCAGCATGAATAAAGCAAATGAACCGCTTAATACAGTCAAAACCATATTCGTGACGGGAAGTGTATTTACGCCATACATTTTACCGATGGCTTGCTGATTCATGAGCAGGAATCCTGCTGCTGTTCCGGCAATGGCAATAAAATAGGGATCACGAAAAGCCCGTTTTATTTCAATTAATATCTGAGTCCTGAACTGTTGCCAAAGTGTTACAGAACTAAATACCGGCGTGGAATGAATAAATCCACCAGCGATTGATGGTTCATCTACAGCATCAACATTGTCTTCTTTCTTCTTTTTAGAACTCCCCAGTTCTGTATGTTTAAAATCAAATTTCCACAAACCGATTCCCATGAACACACCACCTACTCCGAGCCAAATTAGCCTGTTCAATAGAAGCCATTTTGTAACTGGAATAAAATTTGAATTCTGTTCTACTGGCGTCCAGTATCGGACTGCATCACTCACCGCTTCGATCCCGAATGGATCGATCAATGAAGCGATCCATCGCGTTTCAATATCACTGGTAAGATTTCCAGAAGTGAGATACCCAAAAAGCAGAATCACAGAAGCCATATAGGTTGGGAGCATTCGGCGCGTGAGAACAGCCAGAGTAAACAATAGGGCACCCACCATAAAAATATTCGGAATGATCAATACCATAAATGGGTGGAGATAAGCATATAGGCTGAATGTACCGATGGCATCCTGATCCAAATAGGGCATGAGAAATCCAAAAAGCATACCCAGAGAAAATCCGGCCTGGATAAAGATATTCAGGACAAAAGCGCTGATAAACCGACCGAAAAAATAATCCGATGGTCTAATAGGTTTCGTGAAAAATAAGGGATGCGTATTGAATTCGAAATCACGATAACCAGCGTTCCCAAAAATAGCAGCACAGACCAAAACACCAATAATGCAAAAAATATTCTGGAGCATAGCGATGACCAGTGGTGCATTCAAATTATTGTTTGCATTACCAACAATGATTCGGGCACCGGTGAACGCTCCACCTAAAATATTTACTATCAAAAATGCCAATCCAAAAAAGACGACAAAATAAACTAGAACGGATGTTTTCTTAAATCCTATCTTGAGTTCAAAATCTAAAACATACTTCCACATACTATTCAGATCCACCAATTGATAAACCATTGATTGTAGCAAAATATAAATCTTCAATCTCCGGATTTACAGACTCAAACCCA
>DQOT01000102.1 GCA_015658495.1 Fidelibacterota bacterium
AAAACAATATTTGAAAAATTTTGAAAAGGTGGAAGAAAAAATGTCAAACGTAACAGAACGAGATGCCATGAAGGTTTTTCAATCTCCTGTTCGAGGTGATGAGATTATGTCCATATGCGGACTCAAGCAGGGTCGGAAAGTGGGTGAATTAAAAGAAGCTATCGAAGAAGCAATTCTGGATGGAAAGATCGAAAATACCTATGATGCGGCAAAAAATTATCTTCATGATATTAAGGATAATTTTCTTCCGTAAGATATTGTTAAGGAAAAAATAATTATCGTAAAACAATAAATTATTATTGTATTGTTAAAATTTAGTTTATAGTTTCCGGGCCGTAAAATTAAAGGGAAACGGCTCATGCCCGAAAAATCACAACAAACATTTATTAAAATAACTGACGGGCTCCTAACAGGTTTAACTATTCTTTTAGCCGGCTATATTTCATTCCGGTTCATAATGCTTTTGGCGGGTCCGATTTTTGGAATCACTGATTCTACCACCAAATTATTTTATCCTGTTCAATTTCATGTAGAGGAAAAAGGAATAGCCGCAATCAGCGGTCAGGATCTCCCCGTAAAACTCAAGCGGGCGAAAGCTTTTGCGCTCATTGAAGCGCCTGCGCCTACGGGATTATTGATTCCTGTAAAACTCATGCGGTTTGGCATGTTCGGGGTTATGATCTGGGTTTTATTCCTTCTGCGTCATATCGTTCGGCCAATGGGTCAGGGGCATCCCTTTGACCCGGAAAATGGGAAACGGTTACGGTGGATAGGTATTTCCATTATAGGAGTGACCTCTTCGATTTCATTCACGATATTTTGCTAAACCTTTTTATTACACCTCGGCTCTCTTTTGACTCTATCATCCCAGAATCATCCATCAGTTTTAATGTAGAAGATATTCTATCGGCTATGGTGATCATCGTTATCGGTGAAGCGTTTCGTATCGGTGCTGAAATGAAAAAAGAACAGGACCTGATGATCTGATGGATGGCTCAAAAATAAGGATCAACCTAGCGGTAATGATGGCGAAACGAAATATGCCCTTAAAAGATCTGGCAGAAAAAGTGGGCATCACCATGGCGAATCTGTCCATCCTGAAAAATGGAAAAGCGAAAGGACTGCGGTTCAATACGCTGCAGTCAATTTGCCGGGAATTGGATTGCCAACCGGGAGACATCCTGGAATATGAAAAAGATAAAAATGATTAGGCAACTTTTATGAATTATGTGCGTCCAACGAATAACAAATTTTATAAAATGATGAAACTCTTATTCATTATTCTATCCCTTCTTTCCGGGATTTTTGCCCAAGGTTATGGATTGGATGATTGTATCGAAATTGCATTGGATGGCAAGAAAACGCTTTTGTCTGCTAAGTTAAATGTAGCCTCCGCAGAAAGAGGTGTAACAGGTTCTTTTAGCGGCCTCTTGCCATCTCTCAATGCATCCACCAGCGCCGGTCGCACCCATTTTCCTGAAACAGAAAATATTTCCTACGATCTACAGAATCTCACATCTGACACGACTATGTCCAGTTATTATGATAATATGTCTGCTGGCCTCTCTCTTAACCAGACGATCTTCGATGGTGGGCGATCTTGGAACCAGGTAAAACAAGCCAGATCAAACCTTGAGATTGCCAAACTGAACCAGCGTTCCACCAAGATCCAGGTGATCCAGAATGTGATCAAATCCTATTACGGATTGCTCCAGGCACAGCAGTTGTATGATGTGGCAGAACAAAATCTGGAAATGTCCGAACAGCAGGTATCGTTGGTGAAAAAACAATATGATCTTGGCGTGGTGAAAAAGACGGATCTGTTAAAAGCGGAGGTGGCTCAGGGACAAGCCCGTGTGGATGTTTTAACCCGGAAGACGAATCACCAAAATGCACGCCGTGTTTTATTTAATGATATGGGATTGCAGGATTTTGGTCAATCCATCATGGCAGTTGATCAAGAGTGGGTAACGCCGGTTGTTCCATCCAGTTCTGAGGTATTAAACCTGTTAAAAACGCAGAATCCGACTCTTTCGATTTCCCAATCCAGAATCAATCTGGGAGAATTGTCTTATAAAATGGCGAAAGGGTTGCGGCTTCCATCCTTGAATTCGTCTGTGAGTTATTCTGCAAATGGAAAAGACAGCGATGAATTGATGGAATCTCTCAAAGACGACTGGTCCCTGGGGTTGAATTTTTCATTAAGTGTTCCCATTTATACCGGCAATACCCTTTCCACACGTCAGCATCAGGCCAAATTGTCCAAGCAGCAATCTGAATATGATTATATCACACTTTTGAATGACCTCCGTGTCCAGGCAGAACTGATACGGGAATCCTTGAAAAATTATTCGGAGATCATTCCCTTGAATCAGGCTGTTGTGGCTTCAGCCGAAGAAGACCTAAAATTGGTTCGGGAAAGATATAGTTTGGGGTCAGCAACCATTTTAGAAGTGTTGGATGCACAGGTATCACTGCGGCGATCCAACTCAACTCTCATTAATACGATCCATGACGCGCGAATGCAGGAAGCAAGTTTGAAAGCATTGCTCGGCACATTGGATCTTGAATATCAATTGGAAGAGAATTAATCATGTTAAAAAAACTAAAACAGAAAAAAGTATGGATTCCCTTGGTTATCATTATTGTTGGTGCCGTGGGAACGTGGATGAAATTTTCATCTGATATAGACGAAATATCGGTTCAGGCAGAAGAAGTATCCCGGCGGAATATTATCCATAAAGTGAATGCCAATGGAAAAATTCAGCCGGAAGAGGAAGTGCAGATCTCATCCACCATTACTGCCTGGATCACATCAATTACAGTGGCGGAAGGTGACACGGTCCAACCGGGACAATTGCTCATATCCATGGACGAAAAACAATACCGTGCCGCCTACAATCAAACTCTATCCGGTGTGAAATCAGCGGAAGCTAATTTGAAAAAAGTGAAAGCGCAAAAGGAACGGAGCGAATCGTTGTTTGAACAAAACCTGATCTCGAAACAGGAGCTGGAGCAAATCGAAGCATCATTTGAATCGGCATCCAGCAATGTTGACCAGGCACGTTCGTTACTCCTTTCCCGTGAAGATGAATTGTCCAAAACAAAATTGCTGGCTCCCGCATTTGGGATCGTCACAAGTTTGACGAAAGAAGTGGG
>DQOT01000324.1 GCA_015658495.1 Fidelibacterota bacterium
GAAACGATTATCCGATTTCCGGTATTGGATGGCTCTTGGAGAAGAAACCGATTTGGATTTTATTAAATAACTTCCGTCCCAGGAAAGGATACGTACACTGTTGTCATAAAAATCAGCAACATAAATGGAATAGGGTCCAACCGTGACAGAGACAGTATCAGACAGGGGTGACACCATATAATCCGTTTCTGCCTGGACCGCATAGGTGTAATTCTGGTAATAAGACACTGCACTGTCAGAATATTTGGTGGTAAAACCTGATACGGTTGCGTACTCAATTAACCCCGCATTATTCACGGATTTATAGATGATGTAAGCCGATAGATCGTTAATATTAATTTCATTCCAGGATATTCCCACGATGTCTCGAATGGGTACTAATTCCAACCCGGTCGGTTTTCCACCCGTGATTGGGTTTTCTACATCAAGTGGATTTAATCGATCCCGTTTGGAGCAGCTAAACAAAAATAATATTAAAGTAAAACTTAAGATGACTCTATTCATGTTCCACATATGTAAGAATTAATATCTGTGAACAAACCTGGGAAAGGACCACCATCCAGCCTGACATTTTATCCAATTCCTGAGTGCGGTTCCATTCCGAACTCATTTCGTTGGGATCACCGCTATGGAGGTAATTGTCAAAGTGTTGGTCAGCCTTTGACTGGAAATACCAGGCCAGCCCGGCAAATGAAACCACACCTGTGAAAGACGCTGCCCGAATGACTTTTTTCTTAAATAGAATTTGTGGCATCCCACTGGGTACCGGGCTTACCTGGCTTAATGTATCTCGGGGGGAATCGCTCACTGAAAGGGGGCAAGCGGAAAAATTAATTTTTTCCTGCCCCATGAGGAAGGACACGAGGATAATGAAACCGATAATTTTCTTCATTGATAATACCGCAGCATCTTTTTTACATCCTGGGTCATAAATCCCTTGCCCACTCTCCAAAATCCTGTAATCGGTTTCCCTGTTTCAATCTGCCATTCCAGACTTCCGTTTTTAATATTGATCCCGGTCAATGTTCCGTCAGCGAAAGGTAGAATACAAAAATCCCCGGAGTAAGATAGCGTGTGTTTCACCAAACCGCGTACAGGCAGATCAAACTCTTTTTGTTCACCACTGGATTGTGAGAAACTGATCATGTTCCCATTTTTGCTGATCAAGATGATGTGGTCTCCGTTAGGTAGCAAAAAAACATCGGCAATGGGTTCCCATTTGATTTCATCTATTTTATTGCCTGTTCCTTTGTCTAAAATGAAAACGATTTTCCCATTTACAATCACTAGTGTGGAATCCCATCCACGAATAATCTTTGATTCATGTGTCAATCCCAGGTCGGCCTCCCAAATCAGTTTGTCTATCTCCAATGCTTGGAGAATGCCGTTATCCTGAATCACAAAAAGGAATTTTCCATCCTGTTGCAAAGAAAGGATTCCCTGGCGATACTTCCGTTCTGTAATTAGATCACCGCTATCTACCGATAAAAATTTCACTTTATTTCGAGTGGCAATTGCAACCTGGGAATCATTCACAATAGCTAACCCGGAACCGATCAACCCTTTTTCCGTTCGTTTCCAGCGCTGTTTACCTAAATTCAGGTCATAGAAGCCCACCATTTCACCTTTCCGGGATGTAAATGCAAATCCATCTTCTGTGGTGTGTATTTTTACATTGGAGAATTTCCTCAGGTTTGGATGCCATTTAGATCCTTCCGGTTTCCCAGATAAACTATTCAGGATAAATGCTGTGCTCCGATGGGTAAAAACCAATGCTATACTGTCATTGATAGGGAAAACGTCCTGAAAGGGTTCATTGAACTTTTCTTCCCATTTCAAGTTCGGTTTTTGAGATAGGGAACCTAAAGGTTGCCGCACCCATTCCGTGTCCAGGATCACTGATCCGTAACAACCATAAAACCAATGGGCTGTGAATAGAAAAATGAAATGAGTAGCATATTTCATCGCTTAGAAATCCCACCCAAAAAAGAATTGCACAAATTTTTCTTGGGGCCGGATATTGACGTGTTCAGCTTTCCAGCCCAAATCCAAACGAAAGACCAATGCACCCAACAATGCAGCACGGAACCCGAGTCCGGTACTGGATAAAAATCCCGGGAATTCCTGTTCCCAGGCGTTGCCCAGGTCCAGGAATATTGCACCCCGGATAGGTGCCAGCCAAATTGAACCTGATTTAAAATTCATTTCCAGCTTTTGAGCAAAGGGGAACCGTAATTCATGGTTTAGCATTACCATCTTTCGTCCCTTGATTTCGCTCCAGCGATACCCGCGAATGCCCCAGCTGCCGCCGATATAATAGCGTTGGATATCCTCGCCTTCATTCATCCAGATCATCGTCCGCTGCGCCAGCGTGATGCGAGGGCGGATCTGCCAATAACTTCGAAAGTCTATCCAGGTTGTGAAGTTGTGGTAACGTCCACGGGAAAAATCATAGGTCGGTCCCGCAGTGATCCGAGCTCGCCAGCCGTCCAGGGGCCCCGTCACAGTCCAAAAACTGTTATCATGGATCAAGGAGAAAAAATTGGAAATGAACAGAAAATTTTCCGGATCATCAATGTAATTATCTTTCATCGAATACCAAAGGCTGGAACTCATTTCGATTCTCCGGTGAATTGAATATGGAAAGTTCAGGGCGCCTCTGATTCCAGCGGTTCTCTCGAAAAAAAACGCTTGGTAAGGATTGAAATATTCATTCGCGAAATGAAAGGCACTTATTCCCCAGTTGGGCCGCCCGGTCATATTCAAATACGTGACAGCAAGATTCCAGTGATCCATGATCTCTGCTTGGGTCTGGGCAGAATTGTTCAAGAGAAAATGGATATATCGGTTCCCCAATTGATCGGATAGGGATAATTGCGCGCCACCTAATATGCCGTAGATTGGGTCCATAGCCACGGCTGTCTGTGCAAAATCGAGTTTGTAACGAAGTTTGAATGGCATGTTCCGTGTCCTCTCTCCCTTACCGATGGAGGGAGGCCAGATGGATTGGGTTTTTGTTTCAATACTGGAGGGTGTCCAGGAGACGGAATGAATGGAGTCCAATTCCAGCGCAGCCACCTGATAACTGTAATTCTGGAAGACACCTGCCACCACACTGTCGGAATTTATGGGCCGGAATTGAGAAATTCCCGTATGAAAATTTGTACGCTGTGTCAATCGTCTCTCGCTGATGTGGAGAGACCAAATATTGTTCATCCCCGTCTTGTCTGATAAAAAATGGATGGCGCTAGCGGATGAATCCCAATTGGGGAAGGATTTTGTATGATCATCATCCAATAACAGTCGAATTTCATTCGACTTGAGATTCAGTGCATACAGGTCAAGTCCGCCATTGAAAAAGTCATTATCCCGGTCGGAACTGAACAGGATCGTTTTTCCATCGTCTGTAAAGGAGGGATCCCGATCCGTGAAAATATCGTTGGTCAGGTTCACCATATTATTCGAGGAAATGGTAAAAAGGTAAATATCTGAATTTCCGTTGTAATGCTGACCGGTGAAGGTGATTTGGTTACCATCTTTGGAAAACCGGGGTGAATGAATGGTCACCAAGCTGTCATGGCTGATGGTTTGAAGTATTTTGCCGGATTGACGGTCCAACAGATGAAGTACATCCTGACGGTGTGCTTTTACACCCAGGACAATCTGATCTTTAAATACATCAAATCCGGACTGCAGGAAATGCAAAGATTCCAGGTAGGGGGTTTTCCCTGTGGTTCTGATCCGTTTTTTGGTTTCTTCATAAAGTGGTTGATCGTAAACCGCCGGATATCCATCCCGGCTGGAGATATAGATCACATGCCGTTTTTGCTCAGAATCCAGATAAGATACGGGGAAAATGTTCAACCCTTCCCGGGTAATTACGGTTTCGGATTGGGTCGCTGGATCTTCTCCGGTTAAAGCATGGGAATAATATTGTCGCAAGGATTGGTTCCATTCTGCCTGCAAGGTCTTGAATGATTTATGGGAGATAAAGGCAAGAGCATCTTCGAAGGAATCATAAATCCAGGTGTTTTCCATGAGCCAGCGAATCTGCTCAATCCCATTTACCTGTTCAAACCACCGTAGGAAAGATTGCCCTTCTTTGTACGACAAATATCCACCCACCTGGTTCAAGGGAATTAATGTGCCATGAAGCAATCGGTCACGGATGACCATATCGGACTGTGTATCCCAGCCCACGGACCACCATTCAGCCAGTCCCTCGGTAAACCAGTGGGGAAAGGCCGGTGGTCGGGAAATATTTTTGAGTCGAACCGGGTCCATGATCTTGCTGTATGTGAATACATGAGCCAGTTCGTGAACCAGGACATTTCGAAATAATGACAGGTCGCCCATATAGGGGATCACAACCCGTCCCTTGCGGTGCTCAAAAAATCCGCCCACACCCTCAGGAATCAACATGGGCAGGACATTGGTTTGCTGGAAATGGATATGGTTACTGTAGATGATCATGGGGACCGTATCCCGGAGGGTGTGATTAAATTTTAGTTCTAAGTCAGCATAGGCATTTTCCAGGATCGAAGCCGCCATGCCCGCAATAGCTTTTTCTTCCTTATAATAATAAATATGAAAATGATCTGTTTTCATGATCTGCCAGTCAAATTGCTCATATTGAATTTTATTTCGGCCAAAATAAAATTGAGCGTATAATCCATTCAATAGGAACAACATTATTATAATTAGAATGAGGTGAAAGGAACGTTTCCGTGA
>DQOT01000257.1 GCA_015658495.1 Fidelibacterota bacterium
TCCGACTCGAACCTTGTTGCGGTTGCGAATTTTATTAATAGCTGCAAGGTCATGGATCGAAACCCCATATTTTTTAGAAATGGTCCACAAACTTTCACCATATCTCACCCGGTGTTGAATAAATTGGGGTGCAAATCGTTCATCTGCAGGGATTGCATTCCATGCAGCCAAAAATCTATCTTTTTTACCCATGGGTAATTTCAAGGTATAGGGCCCTTCTGAAGGTGTTGCAGATTGACGTAATTCTGGATTGTATTCACGAATCACTTTCCCTTTGATGCCTGCTACTCGAGCTAGAACTGCCAGATCAGCACTTTTTTCTAAAACAACTTCTTCAAACTGAAAGGGTTGGACTTTGGGCACTTTGAATCCATAGTCACCTGGCGTTTTCGCGATGATAGCAGCGGACAGAAAATAAGGAATATAATTCCTAGTTTCTCTCGGTAAGGATTTAAGCTGCCAAAAATCATAGGTTTGATGAAGTTTGGATGCCCGCAGCACACGCCCCTCTCCGCAATTATAAGCTGCAAGTGTTAAGTACCAATTATCAAATAAATTATTTAGGTCCTTTAGATATCGACATGCAGCATGGGTGGCCTTCACTGGATCCCGCCTTTCGTCCTTGTACCAATCTCGGGATAGTCCATATTGCTTTCCAGTAGAATAAATGAATTGCCACATTCCCGAGGCGTTGGCACGACTGTAGGCTTTGGGATTTAATCCGGATTCGATCATGGCCAGATAAATAAATTCTTCCGGCATTTCATGCTCTTCCAAAATGGGCAGGATCAGATCCTTGTATTGCATATATCGTTTCAGCCAAATCTCAAATTGTTTACGACCTTTGGTTTGGAAATAATTGATGAATTGATCCACTTGTTTGGTGCGCACCAAGGGGATATGGCCGTCCCGGTCGTCCACAACTATAAATTTTGTGTCCCCCATTTCAATCTCAAACGCTTCTGTGATATCGGTTCTGATCTTTTCCGCCATGACCGGTGCATTTATACTTTGTATGGTGGTAAGTTTGTGGGTATAGAGATCTGTGAATGTTCGATTAAACCGGCCAAATTCATCTTTGTCTTCTAAATTCATTTCGCCGATTTGATCCGCTTCTATAAGCAGTTCAAAGATGCGGCTTAATAAAAAGGTCACTTCCAGTGTATCTTGATTAAAATCGGAAATAACTGTCTCTGACATGAGCAATTTTGCATCGTGTAAAATTTCAGGGAAACGGCTACGGGATTCATCAATTCCCGCTGTACGGTCTGTCACGGAGGTTGTGGTTAAGGCAACTTCTGTTGAAAAAGACTTGGCTTGTGACACGGAGGTAAATCCGCAACAGATGGCTAGGGGTATAATGGCGCTAAAGGTTTTAATCAAAGGGATTTAGACGAAATATAGGGAGTGAACTTAGACTGGAACTTTGGCCTTATACAAGACCTTCTCTCCTCATTTTATTTACTTTTTCCGTGGTGCTAAATCCCGGTGTACACTGAAGGATCTCTACACACCCTCCCCAACTTTTCACTTCAGTATATCCAACAATATCTTCTAGCGAATAATCTCCACCTTTGACCAATACAGTGGATCAAATTGCATTGATCAATTCTATGGGTGTATCTTCATCAAACACACAAATACCATTAATAAATCCAAGGTCCATCCTATGCTTGGCTTAGGTTTCCTCTGATTCGATAGGGCAGCCCTTTCCTTTTAATCGTATCACTGAAGAGTCAGAATTCAACCCCCACAATCAATTTATCCCCCAATGATTTTGATTGGGTGAGCAAATCCATATGCCCCTGATGAAGCAAGTCAAAACAGCCATTGGTAAACACAATGGTTTTTGATTCATTTTTCCAGGTATTTGCCAGAACGTGTAGTTCATTTATTGAGAAAATCACAAACTTCGTTTAACCCTGCATACATGACAATGCCAGCCGGAACAATAATGGTTCTTTAAATGAAGTAATCCCTGGGCAATAGGAAATGATCGTAATTGTTTGCGGGTCAACTTTGTCCCAAAAAATCGATTTAACCCGCCATAAGGTGCCGGTAATAGAAGCCCCGACCAACGGTCAAAATAGGAAGCATAATCGCAAGGATGACTACCTGCCATAGCCGGGAAATGCACATTCCCGCACCATTCTACCCAAGTCCCCTCCCCAAATCCATATGCTTTAAAACGGTGTTTCAATCGGTGCAAGGGTGTGTCTTCGGGTGGTTTCACAAACTGATCAAAACTCCAACGGGCAATGCCATCCATAATGCGCTGGGGATGACGCGCCGGCATGGTCCCGCCACGATGCCAAGGAAATTGAGATGAAAAATGCTTGAAATTTTTAACCCAGCTTTCTTTTGAAAAATTTTTCTTCAAGTGTGGAAATAAAAGGGTACCTAATTCTCGATAAAGCGGTCTGTTCTCTCCAGCGCCAAAATTGACCAATGATTCAGTAAAAATCCGTTTTCCTTTTTCCCGAACACCCTTTTTGAAAAAAAATACTTTTTCTTCCCACTGTTTTAATCCCAACGCCATCAAGACCATCATTTGCTCTGCTGTGAGTGCCTGGTGGGGCAATAAACATTGCTGCCTCTTTTTGAGAGAATGAACATCAAGGTGAACCGTTGTAACATCTAGCACAGGGTGTCTGGCTAAAGTAGATACGGTATGTAAGATTACGGGATCATACCGAACATCACCCCAATGCCCATGAGTATTCCAAGACGATTCATGGCTATGAATTTCCACAGCTCCTTTTTTCATTTCACCATTCACCCACAGGACCGCATCTAAAAAATCTGGACCTTCATTCCTGTTTTTCCTTCCCGGGGAGAAAATAGTTACCAAATTCCCAAATCGATCCTTTAGTACCGTCCCCGGCTGCACCTTTTCCCAAATAGCCACCAAAGCGGATTCCGGTATAAGATTAGATTCCTTAATCCCTCTATAGGGAAGTGAGTGGGTCGGGTAAATAGGGTTCATGAATCTTGGTCCAAAAGTTGTTGGACTTCAGCCTTCACATGTCTCGCCAAATTTTGCCTGGTTTCATAGGTATAGGTCCCCGTTGGAATTGGTTTGGCAATCCGCAATTCAATGGGATGATTTTTCATGGTCCATGATCCTTTTTCCAGCATTTCGAAAGTGTTTACAAATGCCACCGGAACGATTGGGATCCCCGTTTCTATTCCCAAAAGCAATCCGCCGCGTTTGAATTGGCCCAAAGACCCGTCCTTGGTTCGCGTCCCTTCAGGGAAAAGCAATACGGAACGTGGTATTTTTATTAACGATTCTTTCGCAATCTCCAATGATTGCAATGCTTTATCTTTTTGCCCTCTATCTACAAATATATGACCGGCAGCACGCATGACCCATCCAAGAACTGGAATGAATTTTAACTCGATTTTTGCAATAGAAACCACCCAGTATGGCAATCCAGCAAAGGCTAAGAGAATATCAAAGTAGGAAGCATGATTTCCTGCAAAAACATAGGATCCCTTTGGCTCCAGGAATTCTAGACCTTTTACCGAATAATTTACACCTCCAAAAAATAGTACGAGTTTGGCCCAAATATTGGCACAATAGCCCAGTGTTCTGCCCCGCCGTGGCTCAAAAATGGAAACGATGACGCCAAACAACCCTAGTATAGTGGTCCAAATGGCTGTGTTGAATAAAATCCAAAGGTATCGCAATCAGACAATCTCCTGAATGCCCAAAAAATTGGCTACTTTATCTGGAAATTTGATGGATCCTTCTTTTGTTTGGTACGTTTCCAACAGGGCTATCATGAGCCGGGGTGTAGCAACACCAGAACCGTTCAGGGTGTGGAGGAAATCAACTTTATTGTCTGCGGTCCTTCTATAGCGGATATTTCCCCGTCGGGCCTGAAAAGATTCAAAATTGCTGCAGGAGGATACTTCTAACCATTTTTGTTCACCGGGCGCCCAAAGTTCAATATCATAACATTTGGCCGCTGCAAAACTCAAATCGCCCGTGCACAATTCAACGACACGGTAATGAAGCCCCAATTTTTTCAGGATCGATTCTGCTTGCAGTGTAAGATCCTCCAGTTCCTGATATGACGAATCCGGCGTCGTGAATTTCACCAATTCAACTTTATTGAATTGATGGACGCGCAGAAGTCCTCTCGTACCCTTCCCATAAGAGCCCGATTCCCGCCTGAAACACGGGGAATAGGCAACATAATAGATGGGCAGGTCCGCTTCATCTAAAATTTCATCGCGATGAATATTGGTGACAGGCACTTCTGCTGTGGGAGCCAAATAAAGGTTATCCACCTCTGTATGGTACATATCTTCTTCGAACTTCGGTAATTGCCCTGTGGTTACCATAGATTCTTTGCGCATCAACACCGGCGGAAATAATTCTTTAAACCCATACTCAGACGCATGATGGTCAATCATACTGTTGATCAGGGCTCGTTCAAGTTTGGCGCCTATTCCTGTGTAGAGTGGAAATCCACTGCCAGATAATTTTGCCCCTCTTTGGAAGTCCAGCAACGCCAGATTATCCCCAATTTCAAGATGGGCTTTGGGTTGAAATGAAAAAGTGGGTTTTTCACCCCAAGTTCTGATTTCAACATTGTCATTCTCATCCGATCCTTTGGGTGAACTTTCATGGGGTGGATTAGGAGTTTGGTATAACAGGTCATTTAATTTTTTATCAATTTTCTGAAACTTGCTTTCAATCTCCTTTAAACGATCCCCCAACTTGCGGGTCTGTTTAATGGCGTCAGAGGCATCTTTTTCTGCCTTTTTTGCCAATCCGATTGCCTCTGAGGCACTATTTCTTTTCGCTCGGAGATGGTTAACCTCTGTTTGTAGTTTACGAGACGCCTCATCCAATACAAGGAGTTGATCCACATCTGCATCGTCACTTTTTAATGCGAACAATTTTTTAAACAATTCCGGTCGTTTTCGGAGGTCTCTAATTGATATCATATTTTTTCACCAAAATTCAAAAGGCAAATTTATTTTAATTACAAAAGATTACCTATGTTTATACACCAGTAAAAATAAGCTATGGGCATCTGCCCGGGCTAATTTTATTTTGGAATTTCAATGGTTATATAATAAGTTTGAAAGTACACATTAGGATTTCTATCGATAAAAACTGCGCCCAGTTTACCATAAAAAAGGCAAAATAAAAAATACAACATCGTCTTGGCGATAGCAGATCCTTATCCCATGTCGAAACCTCGACGAATTATCACTAAACATTATGAATAAAATTTTTCTTCTTTTTGGAGTTTGTGCATCCTTATTTGCTCAAACACTTGATATTAACGCATTGAGAATGGCCCAATCCAAAATATCTAATTCTGGCTATACCAATGCTTCCAGGTCAAATGAAAGGCAAGATCAAACAAGAATAAAAGTGGATAAACCAATTGATCCAAAACAGTATTTGGTTGGCCCAGGCGATCAATTCCTTGTGAATATCATTTCAAGTGAGAATTTAGCAAATTATGTACTAACTGTATCCCCCACAGGGGAAATTTTAATCCCATCCGTGGGAATCGTTCAGGTATATGGGCAAACACTTTCAAGTTCTATCATAAAAATGGAAACTGCCATTCAATCTCTTAACCATAGTGCTCAAGTTTACATTATTTTATCTGAGATTAGAGAGTTTAAGGTTAAGGTAGTTGGTCATTTACAAA
>DQOT01000127.1 GCA_015658495.1 Fidelibacterota bacterium
CATCCCTAAATTTTTGTAACCTGGAATTTTTCTGCCAAAAGCAAAAGCAGTGTCCCCAACAGACTCAACAATAGGTCCCTGGAAAAAATCATAGCCAATAGCCGGGACATCGGCACCATAATCCGCATCTGCTCCGTCATTATAGCAATATCCCAATCCAAGTGTCGTATCACAGCCGACAAAATCATCTCCCGCATATCCAAGGTCCGGGTCGGACCATAAACCAATAATCGTTTCGGTTACATCAACACCGCCTTTGTTAATGATGAGTCCTTTTACAAACATCATATCTCCAAAAGCATCCGGGCGGTCATAACCCCAGACAGTTACCTGCATTTCAATACCTACCGGGAGCGTATTAAAAATGGAATGCTGTGCAAGGTCACCATCATTCATCACCCACCAAATCACCTGGTCACCGATAAATTCAGGATGATCTGGACCTGCTGGCAGCGGGGTATACACACCATCTCCATCATTATCTACCCAGGGTGCCCCCAAATCTGTCGGCCAGTTTTGGAAATCAGCATTAGCCAATGGGTCTGCTAAGTCGCTCTTGTTTACTTTATAAAGCTTGTGATCAGGGGAACTTGCATCACCGCCCCATGGCCCGGATACAAACTCTGGTCCATATTCTCCAACAGCCGTACGAATGTCGCCGCCAACTTTTCCAGCTACCCAGATTCCTGAAGCGAAGTTAATGTACAGATGAGAATCCTTGGGCCATTCCATGCCTGAGTGGCCTGAGATTCGATGTGATACAATCATTCCGTTGTTTTCCAGATCATCATAGATACGGTTCCCGTCAAAATTACCAGTATCCATTCTATATAATGGTCCCGGCATATTTGAGCCACCACCTCTTTCTGCTGCTACTAACCCTATGGTTAGCAGAGATAAGATGAAAGGAACAAGAACAAGTGTTTTAATGATGTGTGAATGTTTTTTCATTTTTTCTATTCCTTATATTCAAAGTTTATAAGCTGTAGGCTACGCCCACACGGATCATCCGTGGGTTTTGCCATCTGCTCGGGTTCCGCAGTCTGTCTTCATAGAATGATTCGCCAATCGGATTTCCCTTAAGCCAAATCTCTCCTTCTGATGTTTCAAGCCATCCATCCTCACCGGCTGAGCCAGTGCCTGGATATACACTTACAACATTCTCCGTGTTCAAAGCGTTCAGTACAAGAATGTAAGCTGAGACTCCCGTCCCTGCGATGTTACCAAAGTTTATTTTTAAATCCATCATGGATGTCCACGGTTGAAACCCAGAGTTAACGGAAGCTACCGGCTCATACCATCCCCTTCCAAATACGGCAGATTGAAGCACTGAAGGTGTGTAGGCTGTACCACTCCCGAACTGGTAGGTTGCATTTAGGTTAAGGTTAAATAATCCAGCAATGCTTCCTGCCTGATAATCCATCATTACAGAACCAGTGTGGCGTTGGTCATAATCAAGTGGGTTAATAGATTTTGGATAGTTTTCGCCGATCCATGCAATCATAAAATTGGTGCTTGGATCAGAGCCTGTTCCGTTTGCCGTTTGGTACGTGTAGTTTACGTCAATCAATACTCCATTGAGTCGACGCATTTTCAAAGCGGCAGACAGCCCTTTTACTACTCCATAATCGCCATTACTGAATTGTGCCCAGCTGAACTCAGCTCCATCAATTGTAGCATTATTACGATTCGACAGCATGGTATAATCACGGACCTCTTTGTAATAAGCTGTGAGGTCAATAGCAGCAAAACCGCCCAACTGCTGTGCAAAACCAACCTCATATTGGATGGTTCTTTCCGGTTTTAATGCTCCATTAGGTGATTCAACCATGTTTCCCTGCGTCTGGTTAGCAGCAAACCGGGAATCGGAAAGGTAGAGCCTGTTCAAAATGGGGTGCTGTACAAATTTACCATATTGAGCGTGAAGTACTGTCTTGTCGGTCACAGGAAAAGAGACACCAAACCTTGGAGAAATATATGTGTAAGGATCTACCTTAGAATATCCTGAGGCCGCATGATC
>DQOT01000355.1 GCA_015658495.1 Fidelibacterota bacterium
CCGCCCATGCCAACAATTGCAATCGTAGCACTCAAAAGTCTTTTTTGTCCATCCAGCCCAATTTCAGGCAGTACTGTTTGCCTGGACCAACGACTCAAATCTTCCTTTTCCGATTGAAATTCAATCCACGCCTGTGCACCACCTAAAAGACTGAAAGTCTTTTCAAGATTTTTCTCGACAATAATTCCTTCGGTCACGATCCCAAATTGACAAACCAGTACCGTATCATTTTTAGTTTCCAAAATGGAGTTAGTATCAGCAATAACAGGGTTTAGTCCAGTTAATGGAAATTCATTTCGATGTTCCTCCGGACGAATATCCACAACTGTAAAAGATTTTCCATTATCCATCCATTGCTGCAATTCCTGTGGAGTAATGATCATTTAATATTTTTCCAGGGTAAAACATTAACACGGATTTCTTCGCCCGGTTGCAATGAACTGTCTCCTGTCCCGTATCCTAAAATGCAGTTGGCTTCCAAAGATGACGAAAGCATATGAGAGCCCATTTTGGAGGACGGCTTACATACCAGTTTTCCATCTTCCATCCAGGCTTTACCAAACAGGAAGCGACATTTAACTTTTTCCCGGGGGAAAGATGCCTTCAATATACCGGTTAAAAAGTTTTGTTCAGATTTTCCCATCATGACATCCAGCACCGGCCAGACACATTCCATAAACCCGATGTAAGACGATACGGGATTCCCCGGCAGGCCAAATATGAGTGTGGATTCACCCGTTCCAAAAAAGAATGGCTTCCCCGGTTTCTGGGCAACTTTCCAGAAATGTTCCTGCACACCCAAATCCATGAAAACATCCCGCACATAATCAAACCGTCCCATGGATACGCCACCGGAAGAAATGACCATATCACAGGTTTTCAACGCTTCCAATAAAAATGCACGTAGCGATTCTGGATCGTCTTTAATCACATCCCGCATAACGACTTCCGCCCCAGATTTTTCAGCCAACTCTGCAAAAATATAGATATTAGAATTATAGATTTGTCCCTGTTTTAATTCAATCCCTGGCTCCACCAATTCATCCCCTGTACCAAAGATAGCAATGCGCGGTTTTTTCGCCACAGAAATTTCTCCATATCCAAAAGTAGCCAACGTGCCGATTTCATTGGGTGTAATGTGTGTACCTTTGGGGATCAGCATATTTCTATCCTGAATTTCTTCTCCTTTTTCGCGAATATGTTTCCCGGTTTTGGCTTCCTGAAATATCTGAACTGAATCAGTATCGGAAAATCCGCTGGTATCTTCCACCATCACAATTGCATCGGCACCATTTGGAATGATCGCACCGGTCATACATTGAGCACATTCACCGGGACCAAGAGTGATATCACCAGGGGAACCTGCGGAGCTCACACCTACCATTTTCAATGTGACAGGCAATGACTGGTCCGCACCTTTTGTATCAACTGCGCGAACCGCGAACCCATCCATGGCAGAATTATCAAAGCTGGGCATTGGAAACGTTGCTATAATATCCTGCGCAAGAACCCTATTTCCGGAATCCTTCAATAAAACGGTTTCATTGCCTGACAATGGAATATGTTTATGAATGATGGATTTAGCTTCTTTAACAGGTATCATAGAATTTTCCTTAATAAAAAGATGATGGAAATAATGATCACTACCCCCATCATTTTTTGAATGGTTTTCGCTTCATATTTGGATGATCCAAAATAAGAACCAGCAAATCCCCCTACAATCACGGCACCAGCAAG
>DQOT01000133.1 GCA_015658495.1 Fidelibacterota bacterium
GGCCGGAAAAAGCATTTTTCAACCATACCACAAATAACATGTGGTCTGCAATAACAAACTATGGAAGCGTTGGTGACCCCAATTCTCCCTCTACCGGCCGGCCATCTGCCCAATGGCCGGGTGGGTCTGGTAATAATTATCTTTATGATGGAGGTATTTGGATTGCCGGGAAAATAGCAGGCGAAGCAGCCGTTACTACTTATTTTTACAATCCCGATATTGAGTGGTTGCCCACCGCCGGATATCCGGGAGAAATGGGTTCATTTGTTAATGGATCAAAATCCAGATCTCTTGAGGATAGTTATATGGTTTATGACGATATTGAAGACAGAACCGAGAGTAACCATAACCAATTAGGGGTAAAAATTCTTCAGCGGGCGATGACTTGGAGCCTCCCGGATTTCGATGATTTTATTGCTTTTGAATGTTCGATTGTCAATACCGGATTGGTTGGTTCATTAGAAGATATTTTCGTTTCTTATTGGTACGACATTGATGTGTCTTCATCTGATGATACAGGGCCTCATATTGATGACTTGGTAGATTATGATGGTTGGGATGGTACTGATTCTTTCACGGATCAATTAGATGCAGTTGACCCCTTTGATTTGGATGGGGATGGATATACGGGTTATGATGAATGGGGCGTTCCGTATGCTAAAGACCGCCCTCAAAACCCAAATTGGACGACAAATATTGCCGATGATAATAATGGTATAGGCTCCGAGTCGGATGGTTTTTGGGATGAATGGGCTGTAATATTTGATGCGGGTGGTGATACGCTTTTTTGGCAGGCAGATGTAGAGCATTTAGGAAGGGTTGCCGGTGAACCGGCAGTGGTTGATGGACAGCTTCTTAAAGGGTATCAATTTCCCAGGAGTTTATCCTATATCTATGATGGCGATAATCCCGGTTCGTCTGGTAATGATTATGGTGAAAGGGAAAAGTCGCCAACGAACGATGGATTTCTTGGAGGAGCGATTATTTACACACCTGCCCCATATAATGTCGTAGAAAGTGGTCAAGCATATATGGGTGCCTATTCTCATCAATGGTGGAATTGGGAAAGCGATCCCGATACAGATGAAGCAAAGAGAGAATATATTGAAGGAAAACATACGGCCAGCCAAGGAAAGAAATTTTTAAACAACCCACTAGAGCTTGGATTTCCGCAGTTTGATTATAGGTTTCTATTGTCAACAGGTCCTTTTGACTTGGCAGAGGGAGATACGGTAAAAATAGTTTTTGTCCTTGTTTGCGGGCAAGGCTTACAGGGGTTAAGAGAAAATACCGACAATGCCGTTCGAGCATATTATTCCGGCAGTAAGTCCAGTAACCCGTTATCTCCAAGTAATTTCGATGAGGATATTCATTGGAATCTACCCATACCGCCGGAAGTCCCAAGTTTATCCTATGCTCCTTTGAACTCAGGCGTCCGCCTGGCTTGGGATACAGGTGCAGAACAATCTTTTGATCAAAACCTGGGTCGAATTGATTTTGAAGGTTATCAGATATACAGAGCAACTTATTTACCGCAAGATTGGGAATTAATAGCTGCGTTTGACAACTTGCATGAACCAGTTTATGTTGTTTCTGTGGATGGTGATACGTTAAATAAAATTGATGAAAATGGTGAATGGATATTTGTGGATTTACCGAATATTCAAAATAGCTATGATGATTATGGGGGTACAACTTTATGGGATTCTACATTCGTAACGCCATTGAATGGGTTGCCGTATTATTATGCCGTTTCAGCATATGACAGTTATAAATCAGCTCAAGAAGCCGGACAGGAATTACTCCCATCATACTCTCCATTAAGTAATTATAAAAAATCGGTTGGCAATGCTCCCGTACCTGTTTACCCGGGAAAACTCTATGAAACAGGTGATGCTGTTGAATCACTAAAAAATGTGAAAGTGGTTCCAAACCCCTACCGTGGCACAGCAGAATGGGAACAGCAATACGAAGATAGAATTAAATTTACGAACCTTCCTCCGGTAGCAAAAATTTCCATTTTTTCACTAGCTGGTGATCTTGTGAAGGTGTTGGAACATAATGATGGTACTGCTGAAGAGTATTGGGATTTACTTACAAGAAATCACCAGTCGGTGGTTAGCGGTTTATATATTTATGTAGTTGAAGCCTCTTCTATTTCAGAGGTTGGGGAATCTTCAGA
>DQOT01000248.1 GCA_015658495.1 Fidelibacterota bacterium
CAGTGGACACCCTGTTGAACATTCAGCGTGACAGACTGGTAAGCGTAGATGTCAGTGATGTGGTGGTTGAACCAGGAGAATATTCCTTTGCTCTGGCACGCATGGGAAGTGACGGCAGGGCAGAGTTCTGCAGTAAGGAAAATAGCCTTGGTGTGCGGCCCCACTTATCCTTCACTCCAGGGGTTAATGATCTGGGAATTGTCCCTATGATACCCAGGGATGATTCTACAATGGTTATGGGAACAATTGGGGACAGCATTGAATTTATCTGGAACCTTTCTCACGGAAATGGTGCAGAAGATATGACCTTTGAGTTTTTTGTGAGCCTGCCGTACCTGAATGATAATGGAAAAATTGATTCTTTAATGTTCAGCAGGCAAATAGATGATAATAGTATAACCATAGAACGTCAGGAACTCTTATCTATGCTGATGGAAGCAGGAATGGTCCAGGGTACCTTTACCTGGAGAGTGTGGGGTTATTCCGGAACTGCTACCTGGCATCCGATTACATCCCACCGGCTGCACCTTGTAACAGATGATGGAGATTCGGAAGCTGTATTTCCGGTTGAGTATAATCTGCTTCATAATTATCCCAATCCATTCAATGCTAGAACCACAATCATCTACGATCTAAAGGACTGGTCCCGGGTACGGTTAGAGATATACGATATCCGCGGCAGAAAATTGCGAAAACTGCTCCAAACTACCAAACCGCCTGGCCGCCACAGCACATCCTGGGACGGAAAGGATGGCTCAGGTCGAAAAACAGCATCGGGTATATATTTTGTCCGATTCACAGCAATGAACCCCAATACGAAGAAACGGGTGTACACCGCCCATGAAAAAATGATGCTGGTGCATTGAACTGGGGATTGATATGACGTCATTGCGCACAACACCTATATGGATGGGTACACTAGGGAATATAATGAAAACTCTGTCGGGGAAAGCCAGCAGAAAGAACCTGGAAAAGTTCCTTTTTATTGCGATTTGGTTGAGTACCAATCTGCAGGCTGATGTTATTAGCTCCTATAAACGACATCCGAAGCGCGGTACTTTGACTATGAAGAAGCCATTTATTGAGGAGAGGCCTATGGAAGTATCCAACTACAGCAATAATTCATTTATTCCTGGTATAGATACGCAGAGGGATACAGATCATTTTTTATCTTTGCAGCTGGCAAATTCCTATAATGGATATGGAATGTATATCGGCAGTACAAATCCAATCGCTTTTGTACCGGGGAAAGGTATCATTGCTGCCTACAGAATGTTGGATCCGGACCAGCCATACATCACAGGCTTTATCGGTGTGGCTCTATCCAATGATGGACATGAATGGTTCCCGAAAATCTATTCATTAAACCCCGATCTGGGAGGGGGAAGATACCCAAATGCAATTATGTCTGAAAATGGGAAGGCCACGGCGGTATGGAATGAAATTACTGGTGATACGGAGTGTTTTGGGGATGCCACATCTAATGGCTCCGGTCTGGGCGGCCGTGCTATGTACTTATGGGATGAGTCAGATGAGTTTGATGCTGAATATGCTGAGATACCAGGCCTGTTAGATCCCAGTGATTTGATGCCCTTGGCAGGTCTTCAGGATGGTTGTTATGTGGAAGGATATCCTGAAGATCTTACACTTAATATTAGTTTTATGGTTGACCACCCCAATATGCCTGTGGTGCTGGCCATGTTCAAGGAAGGACGAGGTGACGGCAGGTATGTTCTTTTCAGGAATGAACCGACTGAAGCATTTTCATATTATTTAGGTGAAATCAATTCCACCTATTCAATCATGTATGATCCGGGATTTCTTGATGCCGGCGGCGATACACTCTTTGCCGGTGGAACAGTTGGCGGCCCTGATTTTCACATTAATGCGGATGGTATTGGTTATATTGTACATCGGGCGTTTAACAATCTTTCAGCAACAGATGATCCAACGTTACCCACACTATTTTTTAGAAAAACGGAGAACTATGGTGCTACGTGGACCGGCGATGTGGGGGATAATGGTCCCCTGGGCAGTTATGGAGGTAAATATTTTTTTCTTAGTGATGCAGTGATGACAAATCTTTCTGATTCGCTGATACAAACGTGGGAAGGCGACTCAATAAAACTTAATTATCAAGATAGAATATATTATGAGGATGACCCCAGACCTTTTGTTCCAGCTCCAGGTTTTTTTCTTTGGTATGAGTATGATGTTCGCGCGGATCAAAACGGTGGTCTGCACATCAATGTACCTGCCTGGTTCTATGTGTGCCCTGACACAGCTTACACGGATTCAGCGGGAACTTACTATGAAAACGGATGTGCCGATCTGGATAACAATGGTGTAGCTGACAGCATGCTATATATTGAAGGAGATTTTGGTGGTTCTGGTATGATGCATTATTATTTTCCAGATCCTGTTCAAGAGCCAAATAATGCTTATGTTGCTCTGGTTCACGATATGTCCGAAACGTATTATGGGGATTGGGTGAATGAGATGTCCCTGCTGTCTGGAGAATATGGTCCCGAGCAGTATTTTTACCCGAATATTACCATGAGCATTGAAGAGAACAGTGACATCATGTGGTATGCAGGATTTGCAGGAACCAGGTACTATTATTCACAGGACAGTACACAGATCATCCCCGGCGATGTTGATCTTTTTATCTCTCGTTCTACGGATAACGGCAGGTCCTGGTCCGACGTTGAGAATGTTACCAATACAGCCGGTACAGATCAGAACAGGATGCTTGAGGTGACCCCGCATTTGTCTGACAAAGCCACCGATGATGATGTATACGTCTTATATCAGATGCCTGATCTCACTCAGCCGCAATATGACCCGCCGGAAGGATTTGAAGATTATTTCATGTCTGTACATGTGGGACATTATAGTACACAAATACTAGAGGCAGTTGACGAAAATATACTTAAACCTGTAAAATTTACCCTTCAGCAAAACTATCCAAATCCTTTTAATCCTGTAACACAGATAGAATATGGCCTGCCTGTTGCCAGCCATGTTCACCTGGCGATCTACGATCTTTTGGGCAGGGAAGTGGTCACACTTGTTGATGGTATTCAGGAAGCGGGCTACAGATCTGTCAGTTGGCACGGGATGAACCGTTCTGGAAATGGTGTAGGTGCCGGGATGTATTTTTATGTGATTCAGGCAGGTGATTTCCGGCAGGTTAAGAAGATGATACTGCTGAAATAGATTTACCCTTTCTACAACATCAAGCCCCGCCCAGTAGCGGGGTTTTTTGTTTGTGGGATGATGGGTAGAATTTGTTAACTGTAGGAGAGAATCTTGCAAACCGTTGTTCTCTAA
>DQOT01000216.1 GCA_015658495.1 Fidelibacterota bacterium
AGACCCAATTCAGCTTACGGCTCTACATGATTCACAATCAAATCTTCGAGACCAACATTTTGACCGCCTCCTTCAAAATATCTGGCACCATCCCAATCCAGAAAATGTTTATAGAAAGCTGTGCCATCTCCATTTTCCCAACCAATTCGTATATCATTAACAATATTTTCTATCAATCTTTCATTTTGATCAGCCGTATTATTTTCACACCCGAATATCATCAATGTAATAATTAACAGTAGGCTATTTTTCATTTTAAACTCCATATTTCTCAAGTGATTTCTTTTTCTCTTATAAACGAATAAAGAATCGGGACAACAAAAGTTGTCAAAATCGCAAAAACCATTCCACCAAAAGATGGGATTGCCATGGGAATCATTACATCGGCGCCACGACCCGTTGACGTAAGTACGGGAATCAGTGCTAAAATGGTAGTGGCAACGGTCATCATGGCCGGACGGATTCTGCGCTCACCTGCAAAAACAACTGCTTCGCGAATATCTTTAATTGTGTCTGGTTTCCGCTGCTCAAAACTTTGGTCCAAATAGGTGCTGATAATAACGCCATTGTCACTAGCAATGCCGAATAAAGCCAGGAATCCTACCCATACAGCCACACTTAAATTAACAGGATGCACCTGAAATAAATCTCGCATATTTTCTCCCAAAATACTAAAGTTCAAAAACCAGTCTTGGCCATATAACCATAGCATTGTAAATCCACCAGACCAGGCAACAAAAATTCCACTAAATACTATTATTGTGGTAGATACTCGCTTAAACTGAAAGTATAGTATTAAAAAGATAATTCCTAATGCCAAGGGCAATACTACTGCCAATTTCTTGGATGCACGGATCTGGTTTTCATAACTACCTGCAAAAGTAAAACTGACCCCATTGGGAACTTTTATTGTTCCATTTTGAATTAATTCATTCAAATATCCTTGGGCTGATTCCACTGCATCCACTTCCGCCCATTCATTTTGTTTATCAAAAAGAACATAACCCATTTTGAATGTGTCTTCACTTTTGATCACTTGCGGCCCGCGGACATAATTCACATCTGCCAATTGAATCAATGGAATTTGTGCACCACTTGGTGTTGGGATCAGAATATTGTCCAGTGATTCAATTTTATCTCGGAATTCACGCATATATCGAACCCGAACCGGATAGCGCTCCCGTCCCTCCACAGTCGTTGTAATGGTCATACCGCCCACCGCAACTTCAATGGCATGTTGTACTTGCTGTAAAGCAATACCATAACGGGCAATGGATTTCCGGTCAATATCAATTTCAAGATAAGGCTTTCCTACGATTCTGTCTGCAAAAACCATATCTGCCTTCACGCCCGGTGCATTTTTCAAATGTTTTTCTAACACCAATCCGAAAGATTCAATGGATTCCAGATCGGGTCCTTTCACTTTGATTCCCATAGGTGCCCGCATCCCACTCTGGAGCATGACCAATCGTGTAGAAATGGGCTGCAGTTTTGGTGCAGATGTTGTCCCTGGAATTTGCGCCACCTTCACCAATTCATCCCAAATATCATCGGATGAACGAATATGGTCCCGCCACAAACGAATCGTTTTTCCATTCTTATCCATACCATATTCAGGTTTATAGGCCACAATGGATTCCACCATGCTCAACGGAGCCGGATCCAAGGGTGAATCCACACGTCCGATCTTGCCCACAACCGATTCTACTTCCGGCACAGAATACAGTGCCTTATCCAATATTTGCAACACATCAATGGATTCTTCCATTCCTGCATGGGGCATGGTGGTTGGCATATACAAAAACGATCCTTCATCCAGGGGCGGCATAAATTCTTTTCCTAAACCGGGAAATGCATGATTCATGGCTACCATAGGAGAAGTAGATTGGATGAATTTCGGCAGCCATCCTGTAAAAGTCCCAAAACCGAGCCAGACAACCAACCCGAATGCTGTTACGAATCCCGGCAAGGATAATGCTTTGGCTTTATGATCAAGTGCCCAGCGAAGGATTCGGGGATACACTTTTGTAAAGGCAGTGATTCCGCCCATGATCAGGCTAATCAATAACACCACAAATATCAAATTAAAGAAGAACCCTTTTATTAACCCGAGAGGCGCCCAAGTGCCGGATAAAATAAGAATGACCAAGAAAATGACTATTCCATTACCCAACCACGGGTAGCGCTTCAATATATCTAATTCTAATCTGAATGCGGGCTTTTTCTTTTTCCCCAGCAGCAAATTGGCTAATACGGGTAATATGGTTAATGCAATAATGACGGATGCAACGAGAGCAAAGGTTTTCGTATAAGCCAAAGGTTTGAACAATTTTCCTTCTGCGCCCATCATAGTAAAAACAGGCAGAAAACTAATTACCGTTGTGGAAACTGCCGTTATGACAGCGCCACCCACTTCGGAGACAGCTTTAATAATTACATCCTTTGTTTTCTCTTTTGATTTCTCCAAATGACGAAGAATGTTTTCCGTGACCACGATACCCATATCCACAATGGTTCCGATGGCAATTGCAATTCCCGATAATGCCACAATATTGGCATCCACCTTGAATAATTTCATACCGATAAAAACAACCAGGACCGTTAATGGCAACATGCTCGAAATGAGCAATGACGAACGAAAATGCATGACCATAATCAAAATCACAATGATGGTGATCAATATTTCATCCCGCAATGCATGGTTCAATGTGCCCAGTGTTTCATAAATCAGGCCTGTACGGTCGTAAAATGGTACAATCATAACTTGACTCACCGTTCCGTCAGCAAGCGTTTTTGAAGGCAATCCCGGCGATATCTCTTTTATTTTTTCTTTTACGCTTTTGATGGTTGCTAATGGATTTTCTCCATAACGCGCCACCACGACACCACCCACAGCCTCTGCACCCTCTTTATCAAGCACACCACGACGCAAGGCTGGCCCCAGCGCAACATGAGCCACATCCTTAATATAAATGGGCACATTATTTTCAGATTTCACCACAGTGTATTCGATATCTTCCAAGGATTTGATAAAACCCAAACCGCGCACCATATATTCCACGCGATTCACTTCAATCGTCCGTGCCCCCACATCTAAATTGGATTGGCGTACTGCATTAAAAACATCTGTCAACTGAATACCGTGTTCCCGCATAGCGATTGGATTAACATCAATTTGATATTCTTTTACAAATCCGCCAATAGATGCCACTTCTGCTACACCATTCGCTGACTGCAAGGCATAACGCACGGTCCAATCCTGAATGCTGCGAAGTTCCTGAAGATCCCATCCACCCGTTGGATTTCCGTCTTTATCCTGCCCTTCCAATGTGTACCAGAATACTTGCCCAAGTGCTGTCGCATCGGGCCCTAATGTGGGTTGAACATTTTGTGGCAAGGTCCCGGATGGAAGTGAATTCAATTTCTCCAGGATTCGTGAACGGGACCAGTAGAATTCCGCATTTTCATTAAAAATGACGTAGATTGTTGAAAAGCCAAACATGGAAAATGAACGAACCGTTTTCACATCCGGAACTCCCAAAAGAGCCGTCGTCAAGGGATAAGTGATTTGGTCCTCAATATCCTGTGGGCTCCGCCCCGGCCATTTCGTAAACACGATTTGTTGATTTTCGCCAATATCAGGTATGGCATCAACCGGAATTGGATCTCGGGGTAGATCGCCCAATTTCCAATCAAATGGTGCCACCATGATGCCCCACAGCACCACAGCCGTGAGGAATATCCCAACAACCAATGGATTATTAAGACAATATTTTATGAGTTTATTTAACATAGTTTTTTTCTTTATGAATTCAATTATTTACACAAACATTGAGAAAATGTCATATTGAGCTTGACGAAATGGACATTTTATCCTTCGTCAGGCTCAGGATGACAGAGTATTTCCTTTACCTACTTTTTTCCATCAAACTCTCTCTTCACTTCGCCACATTTCAACATACCCGCGCCAAAATATGGATTATTCACATCCTTCTCCTTGCTCAACCAGGAAGCCCCTATATTATTGAAGGCCATGGGACAAAATATTTCATAATAAGATTCTTCCGATTCATGACCAAAGAACTGTTCCAACACCAACATGGATTGGCTCACGCCCTTAAATGATGACCGAATGTCATCGATACTTTTCCAATGTTGTGCGTGTTCGGTATCTGAAATGAGTTTGTCTCTGATTTCATTCCATTTTTCAGTTGCCTTTTCTGATAAATCAAATGATTTCGGAATTGTTGCTGACAAAACAATATTCAT
>DQOT01000013.1 GCA_015658495.1 Fidelibacterota bacterium
AAGAAAAAAGACCGGATCTCTGGAAAAAATTTGAAAAATTGAAAGAATCGGAGTCAAACCATGCATAAGGTACAAGAAGCAACAAAAGAATTTTTAAAAACGGATATTCCTGAATTTGATTCAGGGGATACTGTTGCAGTTGATGTACGTGTCCGTGAAGGGAGCAAAGAACGGGTGCAGCGCTACGAAGGTGTTGTGATCGCCCGCCATGGCAGTTCCAGTCTGGATGCATCCTTCACTGTTCGGAAGGTTACGAATGGGATTGGTGTAGAGCGTATCTTCCCACTTCATTCCCCAATGATCGCTTCAATCAATGTGAAGCGTCGGGGTAAGGTGCGTCGTGCAAAACTGAATTACCTGAAAAATGTGATCGGCTCAAAAGCAGCCCGTATCGAAGAAAAACGGTAGTTCCTTCTAGAAATCAATTGAAGCCCCTCCGGAAGCAAATGTTTGCGGCAGGGGCTTTTTATTATGAATAAAGAGAATAAAATAATCATAGGTGTAACTGCCTTTTCTCACTTGGCTGTTCATGCGCAAATGATGGTATTCCCAACATTAATGCTAATATTCCATCACGAATTTGGTTTGGGACTGGATACATTGGGGATGATGGCAACGGCGGGGGCATTCATGTTTGGTTTGGGTGCAATCCCTGCAGGGTTTCTCGAAGGGAAATTAGGGGGACGAGCCTTGCTCCTGATTTATCAGATCGGATCAGTCCTCGGCGGAATAGCTTTAGTTCTAGCGCAGGAGCCTGTCCAAATGACCATCGGCTTAGGATTGCTTGGACTTTCATCCAGCATTTATCACCCTGCCGGTCTCACGATCTTATCGAGACGATTGAAACATTTAAGCAAAGGACTGGCGATCCATGGCATCGCTGGGTCTTCAGGATTGGCTCTGGGGCCCTTATTGGCCGGAATCGCCGCTGAATATGGGTCATGGCGAACCTCTTATCTGGTTTGGATCATTTTGCAGATTCTATTGGCTCTAAGCACTTTTTTTCTGATTCAGAGAAGAAAACAATCCATTGAATCAGAAGATTTACAATCCATTGTAGTAACAGATAAACCCTCAATCGTCTTGTATTACATCATGGCAATCACCCTTGGGTTTTCCTTCGGCGGATTCACTACATTTATGCCGACTCACTTCGGGATGCAAACTGACGGCATTTTCAATCTTTTTCCAGAGACATTAAAAGCCGGACTCTTTACATCACTTGTTTTTGCCAGTGGGATTGCAGGACAAACCCTGGGTGGATATTTTGGAGATAAATACAAGCGTTCGACCCTGCTTTTTTGGATCATCCTCATCAACATTCCCGTCATGGCTATAATGGGATTCACCAGCGGTTGGTTTCTTTTCTTTTCGAGCATTGCCATGGGGATTGTTTACTTCCTGAATCAACCAGTTTCTAATGCATTGCTGGCTGATTTGACACCCAGTTCACATCGCGGGATTGGCTATGGTATTTCATTCTTTTTAAGTTTTGGAATTGGTGGAATTGCACCCGCAATTGGTGGTCGGATCGCAGATACCTATTCGGTTGAAATGGTTTTTCCGGCCATGGCTTTGAGCCTCATACCCGGCGTAATTGCTGGATGGTTTTTAATTCGAAG
>DQOT01000337.1 GCA_015658495.1 Fidelibacterota bacterium
ATGGAGAGAAGAGATTTTATTAAAACCGGATTGATTTCTGCTGCAGCACCTACCTTGATTCTGGCAGATGTTGAAACTATCAAACGGTCAAGGAACCCAATGGCATTATCCACATGGAATCATGGGCTTAAAGCGAATGAAGAGGAAATGAAACTACTCCTTTCACAAGGCAACGCTTTAGATGCAGTTGAAGCGGGTGTCAAAATATCTGAAGCTGATCCCACTATACAATCAGTCGGTTTAGGGGGCAGACCCGATAAGGACGGACATGTAACATTGGATGCCTGCATCATGGATTCACAAGGAAACGCTGGTTCTGTGGCATATCTCCAGGATATCAAACATCCTGTTTCAGTGGCGCGGAAAGTAATGGAATTGACCGATCATGTGATGTTGGTAGGACAAGGAGCAAAGAGTTTTGCAATAACTCATGGTTTTAAAGAAGAAAACCTGTTAACGGAGGAATCACGTACAGCATGGTTAAAATGGAAGAAGAAGCTGGGGAAAAAGGATGATTTGGGACCCAATGATGATCACGACACAATTAGTCTATTGGCTCAGGATTTGATTGGGAATTTGGCTGGCGCCTGCACTACAAGTGGTCTTGCATATAAGATTCCCGGCAGAGTAGGAGACAGCCCTATCATCGGTGCCGGATTATTCGTTGATAATGAAATCGGGGCTGCAGGAGCAACAGGGCGTGGAGAAGAGGTGATAAAGGTAGCAGGAAGTTTTCTGATAGTGGAACTGATGCGTCAAGGCTACGCTCCTCAAGATGCCTGTAAGGAAGCATTAGGAAGGACAATTGGTCGACATGATGGTGAACTCGCATTTCAGATTGCTTACATTGCCTTGCGGAAGGATGGAGAAATCGGAGCGGCAGCAATTCGGAAGGGATTTAAATATGCTCTTTCATCGGGAAATAAAAACAAATTACACTCAGTGAAAGGAATTATAAATTAAAAAGGAAAATTATGGCAAAGCATAAAATTGTGTGTCTACCGGGTGACGGTATTGGAAAAGTTGTTCTGAAAGAAGCCATACATATACTGGATGCTGCAGGGTTTGAAGCGGATTATGTAGAAGGCGATATTGGCTGGGAATTCTGGTGCACAGAAGGCAATCCACTACCTCAACGTACTTTAGATTTCATTGAAGAACATAAAATCGGCCTTTTCGGTGCTATTACATCCAAACCAAAGGATGAAGCATTTGAAGAGTTGGCACCAGAGCTACAGAAAAAAGGCCTGGTGTATTCCAGTCCTATCGTTGGTCTCCGCCAGCATTTTCGCCTTGATATCTGTTTTCGCCCATGTCGGACCTATACAGGGAACCCCCTGAATTTTATCCGGAGAGGCGCCAATGATACTATCGAAGAACCCGAAGTGGATGTGGCCATCTTCCGGCAGAACACAGAGGGTTTATACGGCGGTGTGGAATGGAGCAATCCGCCATCACAGGAATATGATGCCCTTATGACACATCCGAAATTTAGCCAAAACTTTGGAGATGCTCCTGTTGAGGAAGTATCCGTTTCTACCCGGATATTTACGAAAAAATACACAGAGCGAATAATTCGCGCTGCATTTGAGCATGCCAAAAAGTATAACTATAAGTCTGTTACGGTGTGTGAAAAACCCAATGTAATCCGGGAAACATCGGGAATGATGTATAAAATGGCGCAACAGATTCAGACAGCAGACTTTCACGGCATTGAACTGTGGAATACGAATATCGATGCCCAGATGATGTGGCTTACCAAGAATCCGGAAAATTACGGCGTTATTGTAGCAGGAAACATGTTCGGTGATATTGTGTCTGATGGTTTTGCAGGACTTATAGGAGGGCTTGGATTTGCCTGCAGTGCCCAGTACAACCCTGAAACGGGTATCGGCGTTTTCGAACCAACACACGGCAGTGCGCCCAAATATGCCGATTATCCAGTGTCAATTGTGAATCCCATTGCCATGGTAGAGTCAACTTGCATGATGCTGGACTTTGTTGATGAACAGAATATTGCCGGAAATATCCGAAAAGCGATAGCTGAAGTGATCGTAGAGGGCAAAGTACAGACCTATGACATGGCAAAGATGTCCGGGCGGGCAGATGTGGTTGAAAAAGGTGCTGCATCCACCGCTCAAATGGCAGATGCGATCATTGACAAATTATAAGGGAAACAATGGATAAATCAATTTCCAGACAAATTGCTGAATATGCAGTTGGATTACAATTTAAAAACCTGCCGGAGGATGTAATTTATGAGGTGAAACGCTATATGTATGATTCCATAGGCTGTGCCTATGGTGGGTATCACACTAGGGATGTGAACATTATCCGGGATATTTATATGGAAATGGGTGGCAAAGGCGAATCCACTGTTCTGGGATTTGGCGACAAGTTACCAGCTGTCAATGCCACGTTGATCAATTCCCTCATGGTCCGTGCGCTGGATTTTAATGATATTTACTGGAAAGAAGACCCCTCTCACCCATCAGATATCATTCCGGCAGCCTGGGCAGTTGGAGAACTGGTAAACACCAATATGAAGGATGTTATGGTGGCTATTGTTCTAGCCTATGAATTTGAGCAGCGTCTTTGTTTATTTGCAAAACCAGGTGTCCGGGAACGGAAATGGCACCATGCTACTCTCACTCAGTTTGTCTCTCCCCTCGTAGCTGGAAAGCTTTTGGGGCTGGATGTGAATCAGATGGTAAACGCTATTGGGATATCCGGTTCTCATAACCATACTATTGGCTGCCCTACAGCAGGGAAACTCACCATGATGAAAAACACTGTAGATCCTATGGCTGTTCAATCCGGTGTCTTCGCCGCATTGATGGCAAAGAAAGGCTATTCTGGCACAGAAAAAGTATTTGAAGGTAAGGAAGGCTTTATGGATGCATTCATCGGATGGAATGCCAAGGAGGAATCACTGAATCCCACTGATATGGAAGGTCGGGACGGTGTGTCATCCTGGAGCTGGGATGTGGATGTCCTTGTTGGGGGTTTAGG
>DQOT01000376.1 GCA_015658495.1 Fidelibacterota bacterium
CACTTTTTCTTGTTGCAGGATTTTTAATGATCGTCCGCGGTTTTTTCAATTTGGATTATTACGGTCCATTTATAAATGCAAAAGAAAAATGGGATACATGGCGTACCCAAATGGTAGAAGAAAAAGAACAATTTGACAAGGATGAAGCAAAGCGTCTTCATACCAAGGATCTGAAAGCAAAGATCGATGCCCAAAAGGAAAGGGATGATGCGGAATTTGCACCACCAACCCCAGAACCCGAGGGAGAAATTTCGGAACAAGATGAAACTGATTTTGAACCAGCCAAAGAAGAATCAGAACCAGAATCCAGTGAAGATGAAACTTTAACTTCAACTCCACCCTTGGAAGAAGTTCATCCGGAACCTGAAAATGAATCTGAAAGTGAACCTGGATCTGACCCTTCCATGGCAGAAGAGGGTACCGAATCCACCGATGAAAGTGAAGAGAAATTAAATATTGAAGAAATGGCTCAAACAGAAGAAGTGGATATTGATGAAGTGGTGGAACGAAAGAAACCCAGACGGAAATATCAACTTCCTTCATCAGAATTGTTAGCCAATCCCGTGAATGTCTCAGGCGCTTTCACTAGAGATGAATTAATTGATCGTGCCAATTATTTAACACAATCATTGGCAACATTTGGCGTGGATGGAAAAGTGGTAAATGTTCATCCCGGACCCATCATTACCCTATTCGAAGTTGAGCCGGCAGAAGGCGTTCGTGTCAATAAATTTGTCGCCTTAGCGGATGATCTGGCCCGGGTCATGGAAGCAAGCAGTGTTCGGGTTATTGCACCGATTCCCGGTAAATCATCTGTGGGGATCGAGATTCCGAACCGGAACCCTGCCACGGTCTTTTTTAAATCCGTAGTGAATAGCCCGGAATTTGCTGAAGCAGAATCGATTCTTGCCCTGGCTATTGGTAAAACGACCTCAGGGGAGATTGCCACCTTGGACCTGTCAAAAATGCCCCACCTGCTCATAGCGGGAACAACCGGCTCCGGTAAGTCTGTTTGCATCAATACCATCATTTGTTCTATTCTATATCGGGCAACGCCTGATGAAGTGAAATTTGTCATGATTGACCCCAAAAAGGTTGAAATGACATTGTTTCGCCAGTTAGAAGGATATCATCTGTTGAAAATGGAAGATATTCAGGAGCCCATCGTTACTTCTTCAGATAACGCTATTTTGGCCCTTCGCGCGTTAGAAAAAGAAATGGATCGCCGGTATAATGTCCTGGCGGATGCGGTGGTTCGAAACATTAGTGAATACAATGAAAAGATGCAAGATAGTGATGAATCCATCATGCCTTACATCATTCTCATCGTAGACGAATTAGCGGATCTGATGATGTTGTCTGCGAAAGATGTGGAAGCACCTATTGCAAGACTGGCACAATTATCTCGCGCTGTGGGAATTCATTTGGTCATTGCCACTCAACGTCCTTCTGTTGATGTTATCACGGGTGTCATTAAGGCGAATTTCCCCTCGCGGATCGCATTCCAGGTAGCCAGTAAAATTGATTCAAGAACCATTATTGACCAAAGCGGTGCTGATAAATTAATCGGACGCGGTGATATGCTTCATTTGGGGACTGGCAGTTCCGATGTAACCCGAATGCATAACGCATTTTTGACCTTAGAAGAAATAGAAGCAATTATGACGCACATTGTGGGTCAACCAAAGCCGGAAGATGAATTGATATTACCTACTGTTCGTGAAGCAATTACAACAGATTTTGGTGGAGATAGCGATGGTGGAACCGATGAATTATTCAACGAAGCTGTTGCCTTGGTCATCACCCATCAACAGGGTTCCATATCTCTACTCCAAAGGAGACTTAAAGTTGGTTATTCACGTGCCGCCCGATTGATTGATGAAATGGAACAAACCGGCGTAGTGGGTCCATTTACAGGGAGCAAGGCAAGAGAAGTATTGGTGGATGAGACCTATCTCGAAATGATTCG
>DQOT01000125.1 GCA_015658495.1 Fidelibacterota bacterium
GCCTGCACCTGTATTTCCAATAAAATTAGTAGCAGGCATGTTGGATAGATTCTCATTTTTCCCCATTACAAAAGATCAGTTAACCATGCTTTTGGAAGGGAATACCTGTGATTCAAAAGAGGTGTTTGAAGATTTTGAAATTGATCCCATTCCCATGAACAAAGACTCCTTGAATTATCTCAATCAATCCTAATATTTATCGTCTAAATTCCACGCCGCTCATGAAATATAAACAACTCATTATTGCAATATTTATAATTGTGACCATGGGTCACTCACAGGAAATGGGCATGATTTCAGGGTATATTTACGACGGAACATCCCGGGAATCCTTGATCGGTGCCAATGTGTATTTGAGTGGAACATCCATGGGCACGGCGACGGATGGGGATGGCTATTTTGTGATCCAGAAAGTCCCTGCCGGGGATTATGAACTCATTGTGTCCTATCTTGGATTTGAACAGGTGAAAAAACAGATCAATTTGAAAGCAGACCAAAGTTTTACCATCGATTTTGAATTGTCACCGTCAGTTGTTGAGCTTAATTCTGTTGAAGTGTCTGCAGAAAAACTGGAACGGAAGGTGAATATGCAGATGAGTCGCACCAACCTCAATGTCCGCCAATTGAAAAGTGTTCCCCAACTTGGGGAAGCAGATCTTTTTCGGACATTGCAATCTCTCCCCGGCGTTTTAACAGAAAATGATTTCAGTACAGGGTTAATCATCCGAGGTGGTAATTCCGATCAAAATTTGATTTTGTTGGACGGAATTACCGTTTATAATCCATCCCACGTCGGCGGCGTTTTTTCTAATTTCATTTTGGATGCTGTGAAGGAAGCCGACCTTTTAAAAGGCGGTTTCAATGCGGAATACGGGGGACGGCTTTCCGCTGTTTTAAATGTTCGCAGTCGGGAAGGGAATCAAAAACAATTCAAGGGAAAAGGGTCACTGTCCCTTTTGTCGGCTCAAACAACACTGGAAGGTCCTATCGGGAAAGGAGCTTGGCTCGCCTCCGGTCGCAGAACTTGGTTCGATAAAGTTTTCGCAGGAACAAAACTCGAATTTCCTTATTATTTCTGGGATTTTCAGGGGCACATATTCCAGGATCTCACATCCAATGATCGTGTTTCATTCAGTTGGTATGCAGGGGAAGATGATCTTTATTGGGATGAATTTGAGTTGAAAGGCCAATGGGGAAATGAAACCTACAGCCTGAATTACAGGAAGCTCTACGGGCGAAGGCTTGTATCTAATCTTCTCCTGGCAAAAAGCCGATTTGATATTTATTTCGGGTTGGGGGGTGATGCCGGCATCGGTGAACGGGATTACATTTCTGATATTACCGCTCGAAATGACTGGACCTTTTTTTGGTCTGACAAAGCACAACTCAAATTTGGCGGTGAAGTAAAGGATCTCAAGTTTGTTTATTCAGCAGAAGGATTTGGTGAAAATTTATTTGAATCCCGGACAGCCACCAACGAAGCTGCCAGTTATACAAAATTAAAATATTGGCCCACACAAAAATGGATGATCGAGCCAGGATTCAGGATAGGCTATTATGGAAACAGTGAAAATCATATTTTTTATGATCCGCGATTTTCAACGAAATATTTATTAACGGAAACACGCTATCTCAATTTCTCCATTGGGAAATACCACCAATTCATGGAAACGATCCAGGACGATTACAATCCCAAAATTATAGATGCCTGGTTTGCGGTGGATGAATCCATTCACCCTGCATCTGCAGAACAGGTCGTGTTGGGTTATGAAGAATATTTTCCTTACAATATCAAACTTCAAGTGGAAGGATATTACAAAACCATGAATAATATTCTCACCTTTGTGGATAATCGTTCCACAGTGGACGATTCAATCAGCAGTACGAATTTGGATTCGCTAGTGGATGTTGGCGATGGATATGCCTATGGTGGTGAATTTTTTCTCCAAAAAGAGATTGGTCGTATAAATGGCTGGATTTCTTATGCCTGGTCTGTTTCCCGCAAAGACCTGAATGGCAGCGAATATTTTACAAATTGGGATCGGCGTCATGTTTTCAATGTGATTGGAAATGTGGTGCTGCCGCGAAATTGGTCATTTAATATGAAAATGACCTACCAGACCGGACAACCCTATACACCGATCCTGGGCTATTATTATGAAACACTTCCCGGTGGTTCATTGAACGAAGACCCCATCAGAACCATTCCCGGTGGACGAAATTCAGCCCGCTATCCAAACTATGATCGTTTGGATATAGGATTTACAAAAAGATTTAAAAGAAAACATTTCAATGGGGAATTCTTTGTCCAAGCTATCAATACCTACTGGGCGAAGAATGTATTTCGCTATGTTTACAAATTTGGAAGTATTTACAATGGGATTGATGATGACGGCGATTGGGATGTTCGGAAGCACGATGAAAACGGGAATGGAAATGCGGATCATGGCGAACCTAACGTGGATGA
>DQOT01000330.1 GCA_015658495.1 Fidelibacterota bacterium
ACCTAATACAATCCCAATTGTACCACGTTCGGTGGAACCTTTTGGAATACCTGTCATTAATTCAGGTATTATGGGTGCTGCGCCTACCGTCAAATCATCAGGGTAGGGTGTTTCTACAATGATCAAATCATCAGCCCCTTTATACTTTTTCATTGTTTCCAAATGAAGAGGTATTGTTTTCTGTGTTTCAAAATAATCGTAAAGTTCTATATAAACTGTGAACTTATCTTCCCGGCTCATAATCTCAAATTTGAAATCAAGGTATTCACCAGCATTCACAAAACCAAATTGATGCAGTTCATCTGCATCTTCCGAGACAAAAGAACTGTCCCTGCGAAATCGAACACTTACTGTATCTGATTTCCCTTCTGAAAGATTTTGGACACGTACTGAGAAAGTTACCATTTCATTTTTTGGGATGTAATGTTGGCCCCACTCATTATCGATGGCAAAATCGGTCACAACCAGATTAGGGGCAATAACTTTAAGCGTTGTAAAGGAAATTGGCTCCGGTTCCAGATCTAAACCGGTAAATTCGCCAACACGAATATTAAAATTCCGCTCACCTGATTCTATCTTTAGTTTTGCATAAATGGGAAAATGGATTGTGAGTGTATCTCCCATATCCAATTTGGGTGTCATTGCCACAGAATCAACTTTCAATGATGGTGTAATAGCATCCCCTATTGGTTCGAGCCAGGGCTTTAACTCTCGTGCAGGACTTCGGCCATCATTCACAATTGTGGCAATGATCCATCCATGTTCTCTTCCATCTAATATTTCGTTACCTGAACCTTCCACAAATCTTTTTTCGATTAAAGTGATGTGAGGAGGTGGTAATACCCAACCGCATTGCACCGGTGATAATGGACCTTCATCGCCATCAGCATCCACGCATGAAACTTTATAACAAAATTCTTTATCAAATTCCAGGTCCTTATGCTCGTAAAAACCTTGTTTTGTTTTGGTAAGAAGTGTTTTCGATTCCGTTTCTTTATCTACGGTATAAATATTATATATCTCAGCACCAGTCATTTTTTTCCATTCAAACATGACGCGTTTAACATCACCGGTAATCACCAGGTTTTTTGGTGAACTCACAAGAACTTTATGGCATTCCTCATTGGATTTTTCACTTTCAGTTCCATAGTGGTCCACGACCGTTATGATATAGCAAAAGAATTGACCGGCAGGCACAAAATCCTGGTAGCTTGTGTCGGTTGTCTCATCTAATAATTCAGCGTCACGGTAGATTCGATATCTGTGTTCCGTTACAAGAATTGATTTTTTCCAGGAGAGTGATATTTTTTGCAAATCTGATTCACCTGTCACCTCTGTGGCCAGTACTTCTTCATGGGTTTTTATTTGGACCACCACTTTTGGTCCTTCGTAGACATCCTGGTCATGACTGCAAATTTCATAGGTATAATCTGAATCAAATTCTAATCCTTCATCCAGAAACTCAGTTGCATCTATTGTTTCAAAAATTAGTTCATTATTCCTGTATAAATGATAACCGGATGCCCCCAGAACTACCGTCCAACTTAGGGAAACTTCATTCCGAATTACTTGACCATTAAAATTCCCCGGTGGTGCATAATAAGCTTTTCCACATTGAATATCTGCCTGCGGGCCCACCGTTTGATAATTGTCTTCTGCAGCAACGGAATAACAATACTCCTTCCCGGGTTTAACATTATCAATAAAACTTGTATCAGGCGTATCAGCGATATTACTCCCGTTCCTAAAAATCTTGTAGTTCACAGATGTCTCTAAACTCGGCCAATCTAACGATATGGCATTGATCACAGGTGTTAACTTGAAATTGGGTACAAGAACCTCAATATGAGTATTCACCGGAATCTTGGGTGAATTCACACCCTCAATATTATCGTTATCGATAGAATTGATCTCATAAATATAGGTTGTTGCATATTTCGTATCTGTATCTTCATATGTGGGTTCTGCTTGTTTACTCAACAGGGTACCATCACGATACAGGGCATAATTATTCACACCGGCAACGGGCTGCCAACTTAGATTAATGTGACGGCCACTCCCATCTTTTGTATAGACTCCGGAAACAACAAGTGGCGTGAGTTCAGGATGCTTAAATGATGATTTTTTTGTGACCTCATTTGATTTCGGACCTTCAAGATCATACACATCGATCGTTCTCACATCATAAGTTGTCGGGATCCCCGGTGCAACGTCCGGATCAAGATAAGTTGTATCATCTGTGATGGTCGCAATGAGACGATTATTTTTATAAACGACGTATGATTTGGCTGCCGGTAAGTCATTCCAATTAATCGTAAGCTGTCTCACCCCTCTTTCAACTGAAATTGTCGGACGAAGACCCTCTGTAGATAATTTTATTTTAAGGTCTTTTATATCACTGGTTTTTACATGGATCCGTGCACCACCATTTCCACTGCCATTTCCATAAGCTTTAACAGTGTATTCTCCTGAAATAATTGCTTTTTCGAACCTGAATTTTCCATTTCTTGAAACCAAATATTCATCCCTGAGTTTCCCACCTTTTGAATAAAGAAAAACCTTAGCTTGATCCACATTTTTAGAAGTGCCCATCTCATCCAAAAGCAGCCCTTCAACAATATAAATAGCCGGTACTTTAACCTTAAAAGTTTCCGACTCCGGACCTTCTACTCCATCCGTAGTCAGAGATGTCATATGGTATTTAAATTCTTTATCCCACTTTAACCCGTTATCTTTGTATACCAAGTTGGCGGTATTGGATAACATTTTGCCATTGCGGTAAATATTGTAGGATGAAGCACCGCTCATTGCTGCCCATGTTAATGTGTTTTGATTAAAGAAATTAGTCACCTGAATTGAATCAGGAGGTGCGACCATACTTTTATCGCAGGCAGGATCAGACTTCGGTCCCTGGGTGCCATATTGATCAATTCCAGAAACAGAAAAACAGTTTTCATCACCTGCGGCTGTTGGGATTGAAATTGTGAGTTCTGTCGTCGAATCAACTAATGTTCCGTTTTGATAAATATAATATTGAATAACAGGACCGTCAGATTCCCAGGTGAGGATCATTTCACCGGTACCGCTTTCTGCATTAAGTTTCACGGGCTTTCTCACTTCCGGATGCGTTGTGGCGAAAACCGCAGCAGATCGTGCACCTTCATCGCCCTGATGGTCTAATGCAGCGACTGTATAAGCAAATTCTGTCCCATACTTTAACTTGAAATCCATATAGGAATTTTCTGATGTGGAATTCACCATTTTACCATCGCGATATACATTATAAGCGGTAGCACTTCCCATGGCATCCCAAGAGAGTTTTACGATGTTTTTCCGTGCTTCAGTTACGATATTTTGGAGTGCAGGCATTAAAGCTTTGCCAAATTCAGTAATGGACCGTGACCCTTTAGATTGATCACTATTCAAGGGAACGACATTGTAAGCATAGGTTTGGCCCGGTTCCACTTTATCTTCATAAATGGTTTCATTCACCTGTCCCACTTCATTATTATCACGATAAACAATGAATCCCACAGCGCCGGGTGTTTTCCGCCAATTGAGTTCCACAATCCCAACACCGGGTTTTACTTTGACTTGGGGTTGGTCATCCAAAGAAATTATGATCGGTTTTAAATCAGCGATGTTCGACCCGCTGACAGAAATATTTTTAGTACCAGAATATCCAT
>DQOT01000005.1 GCA_015658495.1 Fidelibacterota bacterium
CAAGATGGATTAAAACAGGTTTATTTGCCAACTCTACTTTCTGTGAATAAAGAATTAAAGAAGCTGGCTCGGAAGTATAAGGACTCATCCATGCTGGCGTTGACTCATGGACAGCCCGCAACATCCACCACATTCGGAAAAGAATTAGCGGTATTCTGCGCTCGTCTTGATCGTCAAATTTCTCAAATGAAGTCTCAAAAATTATTGGGGAAATTAGGTGGCGCCACGGGGACATGGTCTGCTCATATGGTGGCTTTCCCAAAAGTGAATTGGACTCAATTTGCTTCTCGTTTCATTAAATCTCTAGGACTTGTACCCAATCTCATTACCACCCAAATTGAACCCCACGATTCACTGGCTGAAAGTTTTCATCAGGTGGTGCGGGTGAATTCTATTCTCACGGATTTATGTCGGGATATGTGGGCTTATATTAGTTGCGGCATCCTTGGACAAAAAAAAGTGGCCGGTGAAGTGGGTTCATCCACCATGCCCCATAAAATTAATCCCATCCAATTTGAAAATGCAGAAGGCAACATGGGTATCGCCAATGCCCTATTGAATCATTTGGCAACCAAATTGCCCATTTCACGGATGCAACGGGATTTAACCGATTCCACAACATTGCGTAATCAAGGTGTTGCCCTGGGCCATTCTTATTTAGCGTTACAAAATATATTAAAAGGCTTGAGCCGGATCACCATCAATAAAGTTCAAATGGCGAATGAGTTGGACAATCATTGGGAAATTTTAGCAGAAGCGGTCCAGACCATCCTGCGTAAATCGGGCAAACAAGATGCATACGAACAGTTGAAAGCATTAACACGAGGACAATCCATTAATGCAGAATCCATGGCAGAGTTTGTTTCGGGATTGAAAATTTCTGATGATGATAAACAAACATTGTTGAGCCTAACGCCAGAATCTTATATCGGGTTGGCGCCTAAATTGGTGGATTTGATCTAATGTGCGGCATCGCCGGTATCTATTCACATAAACCTGTGGCGGCTGAACTCTACGACTGCATTATCCACCTGCAGCATCGCGGGCAGGATGCCGCCGGAATTATGACCTATGATGATCGTATGCATAAAGAAAAAGGCATGGGGCTTGCAAAGGAAATTTTCAACGAATCGAATATGGAACTCCTTACGGGGAATATCGGCATTTCTCATAATCGATATCCCACTCACGGTGGATTCAGTCATGGCGAAGTGCAACCTTTCTGGACGTCTGTTCCTTACGGCATCGCGCTGGCACACAACGGAAATCTTACCAATTATCAGGAACTTGCAGAAGAGATTACCAAAAAAGATAGCCGGTACTTAAACACCAATTCTGATTCAGAAGTATTGCTTCACTATTTTGCAGATTTACTCCACACAAACAATCCGCCTGAAGATAGTGAAGAATTTTTCTATCTCTTGTGCAATGCGGTCACCAAAATTTTCAAGCATGTAAAAGGTGCCTATTCCGTAGTAAGTATTGTTATTGGAAAAGGGCTCGTGGTGTTCCGCGATCCCCAGGGAATTCGTCCGCTGGTTAAAGGTGAA
>DQOT01000224.1 GCA_015658495.1 Fidelibacterota bacterium
AAGCGTTGTGTCTTGTTGGGGTAACGACACTTTGTACCAGGATTTCCAATTATCCCCATCCCCGCGGACCACATAAGCATCTTCATTCGGGATGGGAATCGTCCAACCCAGGGTTGCGGACTTAAAAGGTGAATGAGTCACTGCCTGATCCAATGTCAATTTTTTTCCAAAAAGAATAACAGGAAACAATAGGAGTATTATGCGCAAATACTTAATTAAAGTTCTCCTTTAACTCTTTCAAGGAAGTCAACCATCATTTCAAAGGTTAGCCTTCCGGTATTTACATTTCTCGGACTGGGATGGAAGGCACCATACAGGATGAGTCCATTGGGTAATTGATACCGTACACCATGCCCAAATTTGAAATCTTTTATTTTTAACGGATGTGTTTTTCGGACAAATTTTAAACAGGAATCGAATCCGATCTTGCCCAATCCCAATACCATTTTCAAATCACGTAATAATTCAAATTCCCGAGCCAAATAAGGCTCGCAATTTTCTTTTTCTTCAGGAGTGGGTTTGTCTCCTGGTGGTACGCACTTCACTGCCGGCGTAATGTAACCATTCAATTCCAGACCATCATTTCGATGATCCGAATTCGGCTGATTTGCCAGACCAACATGATGAAGGCATTTGAACAGAAAATCAGCGGATTTATCTCCGGTGAATACCCGACCTGTGCGATTGCCACCATGGGCAGCCGGTGCAAGACCGAGAATCATGAGTTTCGCATTTAGCTTACCATACCCTGGCACTCCCTTCCCCCAATACTCCCAATCCATATATGATTTCCGTTTTTCTTTGGCGATCTTTTCACGGAATTCTACCAGTCTGTCGCATTTGCGGCATAAGGTAATTTCTTGTTCTAAACTCGTAAGGCTCATTCATCAGCCATCAATAATACTTTCCCAAAATTCTTTCTGTCAGATATATATTGATGTGCTTCTGCTGCTTTTTTCAAGGGGAAGACCGCATCCACTTTTGGAGAAATAAGTCCCTCATCCAGCCATTTCAATAACAGACTCCCATATTGTTTTACAAGATCTTCCCGTTTTCGAATCAATCCCAGATGAAACCCGAACACACCTTTATTTTGTGACATGAGATGCATGGGATTGAATTTTGGTATGCCGAGATATTCCGGAAGAATTTTCAGAATATTTTTCTTGGTTCCCGGTGCTGCTCTACTGAAACCATAGGAAATCAAGCGGCCAAATTCAGCCAAACATTCATAACTGCTTTTCAATGCTTTCCCGCCCAGAGAATCAATGATCACATCTGCACCTTTTCCATCAGTAATCTCTAAAACTCGTTCCTTGAAATTCTCCGTTCTGTAATCGATCAAATGTTCCACACCCATTTCCCGAATTTGGTCATGTTTCCATCCGGAACAGGTTCCGATGATCTTAACACCGAGATGTTGTGCGATCTGTAACGCTGCAATGCCTACGCCTCCACCGATACCATGAATTAAAATTGTTTCCCCTTTCCGGATTGCAGCCTGGTGCACCATCATGAAATAAACTGTGAGATAATTCACCGGAACAGCGGCAGCCACATCCAACCGTTTTTCATTGATGAAGAATAATTGATTCACGGGCACATTCGCACGGGTTGAGTATCCGTGGAACCGGGATAATCCCACAACGGCTCGTCCAACAAGACTCTGGTTAGAGTCATCTCCCGTTTTTTCGATAATACCTGCAATCTCAAATCCCGGGACATAAGGTGGTTTTGGAGCGGTGGGGTACAATCCCATCCGGCCCATAATATCAGCGAAATTGATTCCGGAATACTTTATTTTAACACAAACCTCACCGGTTTTTGGTTCTTCCAAAGAATCAGGTTTCAATTGCAAAACATCGGGCACCCCGTGTTTTGTGACAAATATGGATTGGCATTCAGTCATAATGAAGCACTGAAGTTATATCCGTCTTGTTCATTGTTTCATTAATTACCATTCCATAAATTCGCCCGCCGTTTTCCACGGTATTATTTCCACTTTTATCATTCTAATATTATGAAGGGTATTTTATGGCACTGATGACATCCATGCGTGAAAAGATGCATGTCGTGTTATGGGCATTGCTGGCAATGTTCATTTTAAGTATGACCATGGGCGGACTCGTTGGTGGTGCGAATGTTTTAGACATTCTCGCAGGAAACGTTGATCCAAGAACGATCATGGCAAGAATCAACGGACAGGATATTTCACCTGATTACTTTAATCAACTGGTGAATCAACAGATAGAACAAGCCCGGGCGAATGGGCAAAAAATCAATGATTTCCAGATTCAGCGGGCACGAAACACAGCTTGGGATAATATGCTCCAGGATGTGTTGGTGTCACAGGAAGTTGATCGGTTAGACATTACTGCTTCTGATGAAGAGGTTATGTACCATCTTGAGAACAATCCGCCTCCCTTTCTGCAGCAAAATCCAAATTTCCAGACTGAGGGCGCTTTTGATTGGGATAAATACCGCACAGCATTGGCAAATCCCCAAGGGAGTGAATGGCTTCCCATTGAATCGTTCATGAAAAACACCTATGTCCCGAATTTCAAACTGCAAAAGTTATTGGATGAGAGTATCATTATCACCCACCGGGACCTCAAAAATGAGTTTATCAAACGGAATGTAAATTTTACAATTTCAGGAATTCATGTGACCTCCGCGAAAGTGCCTGCTGAAGAATCTGAACCAAATGAAGGTGAACTTCGTGCAGACTACGAAAAATCCAAAGACGATTTTAAACATGATGAACTTCGTTCTGTGACCTATGTTTCCTGGAAAAAAGATCCGTCAAAAGAAGATTCTACTTCAGTAGAAAAACTCGCTACTGCTCTTTATGAACGGGCACAAGAAGGTGAAGATTTTGCAACTCTGGCCAATGAATATTCTGTAGATCCAGGTAACAGCGGTACCAAAGGTGGGGACTTGGGATGGTTCGGTAAAGACCGGATGGTGAAATCATTCGAAAAAGCAGCATTTGCTGCTAATAAAGGTGAAATCATTGAACCCATTAAATCCAATTTTGGATATCATATCATTTATGTAAGAGATAAAAAAACCGAAAATGGCGAAGACCAAGTCTTGGCTTCTCATATTTTACTGAAAATTGAAATAAGTCCAACCACCTTAGCAAATCTGAAACGGGATGCCACGCTCTTCAGTTATGACGCACAGGATAACGGATTTGCTTCAGCCGTGGAATCCCATGGCCTTGTGACGGGGAACCATGAAAAAATGAACGAAGCCGGGTTTTCTATTCGCGGACTGGGTGGACTTCGCGCCGGTGTTCGCTTCGCTTTTAATGGGAAGATAAATGATGTTTCGGACATTATGGAGAATGATCAGTATTTTGCTGTATTTACGCTTGATGAGGTGATTGAGCCCGGTATCAAACCCTACGAAGAAGTTGAAAGCCAGTTAAAAATTTCTCTGAAGAAAACGAAAGTCATGGCAGCAACCTTGGATCAAGCCAATAAATTATTGATCAAAATTTCTGCAAGTGACCTGAAACTGGATGAAGTCATCGATGAAGATTCAGAACTGGATGGGGTAAAAAATGAATCCAAACAACTGGTTCAGGGTTTTACTTCCATCGGCCGGAGTCATTATGTAACCGGTGCGCTCCTCGCAGCAGAACCAGGCGAAATTCTTGGACCCTTGGAAACCAGCCGTGGCCATGCAATCATCGAGCTGAAAGAGATCAGTGCATTTGATTCAACAGAATATGAAGCACAAAAAGAAACGCTTCGGAAAACGATTTTCAACCGGAAACAGAACCAGTACTTCCAGGCATGGTTAGATGATTTGAAAACCAATGCAGAGATCATTGATAACCGGAAATTCTATTTCTAAACTATTTTAAACATTTCAGTGAACCCCGCTCTCGTCCAGTTTAATACAGTTTAGATGGAGCGGGGATTTTTGTTTTTAGAATAATCCTATCCATGAAATTTCCTAAATTGAACCCCGAAAATTTTTCAATCTTATGACTTACTCTACTTTAGATCTTAAAATCGATTCATACTGTGCGACGATTTCACTGAATCGCCCGGATGTGCGAAATGCCATGAATGAGACCATGATACAAGAAATCACATCCGCATTTCTCTCTGTTGGGCAAGATACGAGTATTCGCATCGTGGTTTTAAAAGGAGAAGGCGCATCTTTTTGTGCGGGAGCTGATGTGAACATGATGAAAAATTCAATTGAGCAAACTTCCGAGGAAAATAAAACGGGAACGATGTTATTATCCACGATGTACAAAACCATTGATGGATGTAATAAACCCGTTGTTGGTATTGTTCACGGACATGCATTCGGTGGCGGGTTTGGACTGTGTACAGTTTGCGATATAGTAGTTGCAGAAGAGAAAACATTGTTTTCATTAAGTGAAGTTTTAATTGGAATTGTTCCGGCAGTGATCGGACCTTATACTGAAAGAAAAATCGGAAATTCATGGTTTCGAGCACTGGGAATATCCGGTGAACGATTTGATGCACCCTTTGCAGAAAAAATCGGACTTATTCATTATTCTGTAAAAGAAAATGACATGAAGATGATGACCGACCATGTGGTGAAGCAACTTTTGAAAGGCGGACCAAATTCCCAGGCCAAATTCAAGGAATATTTAAGAGATATGGATTCATTTGATTCTGCTGATGTGATCGCTGAAATCCGAGCCAATGATGAAGGTCAGGAAGGCTTGAC
>DQOT01000236.1 GCA_015658495.1 Fidelibacterota bacterium
CTGTGAGTAACCCCCCACTAATTCTTCATAGAGTCAGTCAGTCTCCAAGTAAAATCCCCACTAATTCTTCACAGTCAGACACCCTCAAAGTAAAATTCCACATTCTTGTAAAACAAACTGATTGATGTTACAATTCAGGTTTTCCTAAACCACCGAATAGGAAACCTATGAAACATATACTCATAATCCTCTCCTTTCTTCTTCTGATTCCCCCTCTGTTTGATTCTCTAAATATGATTCATGGAAGAGAAATGACTGTACTTGATGGGGTCGGCTTAGTTTCGATGGGGTTCGATCGGTCCAGCTGCTATCACCTCCAGCCAGATAGCTTCAATCCACTGGCCGCGTTCATCTTCGAAGACATCGGCGAGGATGAGGTTATCGGCGATTTTGGACTCATCGGCGGCGGATCAGCCGGTCTTGAGATCGACTGAGCTGAAGCCAGGCTCGGGACGCCGCCACATGCCCTAGTCGTGGCGTCATCAGTTTGGGATCATTCGGACGTTTATCGGGTGACACTCGAGGACCTAGCCTACAATTCGCCCATTGCTACAGGCACGACTAGCGAACTAGTGCGAGCGGACATGGTCTTTTTCGAAACGGCCAACGGTGGAGGCGTCTTCTCAGTTGGATCGATAACCTGGTGTGGCGCTCTCGCTCACAATGACTACGACAACAATGTGTCGCGTATAACCGAAAATGTGCTGCGGCGGTTAGCGGCGCCCAATCCACATTAGAGAAACCGACTGCATTTTAGGTTTGCTAAAGTGGCGCAGCCAAGAAAAACGGAGAAATAAGTATGTACAACATCGGTGAAGAAGAGATCAAGGCCATCGCTGGCGTCATCCGTTCCGGCAAATTGTTCCGTTACGGTGAAGGTGACCAATGCTTGACCTTTGAGAAACGCTACGCCGACTACCTCGGCGCCAAGTATTTTCGCCTGACGTGCAGCGGTTCCTACGCCTTGCACGCAGCCATCGTTGGTTTGGGGATCGGTCCGGGCGACGAGGTCATTGTTCCGGCTCACACGTATATGGCAACGGCGACTTCGGTTCTGACCGCAGGCGCCATTCCCGTCGTCACCGATGTTGACGAATCGATCACCATGGACCCGGATGCCCTCGAAGACGCCGTCGGACCGCAGACCAAGGCGGTCATCCCGGTTCATATCTGGGGTGCCTCGTGCAACATGGATGCAATCATGAGTGTCGCAACGAAGCACAATCTGCTGGTGATTGAAGACACTTGTCAAGGCATTGGCGGCGGGTACGAAGGTAGGATGCTGGGCACCATCGGGCATGCTGGTGCCTACAGCTTCAACTACTTCAAGAACATCGGTGCCGGTGAAGGTGGGGGTGTAGTCATCAATGACGCTGCCCTCGACAAACGCATCGCTTGCGCCATTGACCCATGTCACTACTACTGGACCGGACGCACCGAAGATTTTATGCCCTTCGCCTCGAACGGCGCTCGGGCGTCGGAGATCATGGGCGCCGTTCTTAACACCCAACTCGACCGGTTGCCGGAGATGATGGCGGCGATGTGGGCAGAGAAGAATCAGATTCTTGCGAATACGCGGCATCTCGACAATCTTGGCCTCAAACCGACGCCGATGAACAGTCCCAACTACGAGTGTGGGACCCATGTGATGTACACGATGCCCACAGTCGAGGTCGCGGACAAGTTCGTCGAGGTCATGCCGAGCGTGATTGCTGGCAAGACGGGCCGCCACACCTACACTGAATGGGACCAGATCCTCATTGGCGAAGGGGCTGCGCATCCCCTGATGAACCCTTACAAAATGGATGCAAACCAGAAATGCCGGCGCACCGTCACCAAGGACATGCTGCCCCGGTCACTCGATATCCTCGGCCGCACCGTGATGATCCCGACCGATCCGTGCCACAGCGAGGAACAGATCGGCAAGATGATACGCAACATCGAAGTCGCCGCGAGATATGCGTTCGGCGAAATGACCAGCAGCGAAATTGAGTCCAGGATGGCTGAGTTCAAGGACGCGGACAAAATCGATTCACGCAAATATGACACCGACGTTGCTGCTTATGGCCTAGGCCAGCAAGTTGAAACACCTGCCACGCTATAACGATATTGGCAAGCATAACGGTCGATTCCTGACGGAGGAATTGGGCAAGATCAAGGGTCTGATTCCTCCTTTGATGCCGTCGGACTGGACAAGTATGTTGGGAACTGGAAGGATGGGAAAAGGAATGGTAAAGGAACATACACTTCTGGTCTGTCTAGAAACTTTTACAAGTATGTTGGGGAATGGAAGAATGGTGAAATGTGGAATGGAATATATTACGACAAAAACGGAAAAATCAAATACAAGATAGTGAATGTATATTATATAAAACAATAACCCCCCTAAAACAAACACCCACCAAAAATACCACCAAGAAAAATCATCCACAAAAAAAGATAATTCCAACCAAAAAGGATAGACAAATCCTCAAGGATTAATCCATATTTTTTTCTCTAATCACTCCCACCCCCCAAACTTCCAAGTAAAATCCCCACACATTGTAATCCACACCAAGTTCTGGTATTTTTGAACAAACGAAGAGGAAACCTATTCAAGTAACCAAAACAAAAAAAGGAGTATGTTATGTACCACCCTGTGATTGGTTGGATGAGAAAAAACCTGTTGTAAAGACCAAACCTACAGAACGGAAGTGGTGGAAGGGAACATTGTTTAAGTATAGAGTGGGGTGTCTTTATCCGTATTGGGACAACTATTCATAACCTACCAAATAACCCTTCCCACCCAGTGAAAAAATTACTTTGATGCCCAACATGTATTGTCGCAATTTCGTATGCTCCCTCTATTTCCTCTGGAGTAATTGACTTTGCTTGTCCTTGGTGGTGTTTTGATTTTGTAGGGCAATCTTAATAATAAGATCCCTTAAATTATAGCTTAAATTGAAATGGTAAAAAACTTAATGTTGCTTTATCCTAATCTAACTAGTGAACTAATAATTTAAATAACTTGAATAATAATAAAATAATGATTTTGCTTCATGTTGATCTTTCGTAATCAAACAGTATACCAGTCAAAGTACGTTCTGCATGGCTCATACGCCAAGAAATCATCTTCTTAGCGTATTCAGCAACTGTTTTAGTATAGGTGGTGTCAGTAGATAAATTTTTGAGTTCATATGGGTCGTTTTCAATATCGAATAAAAGAGGCGGTAAGGCTGTAAAGTGAATATATTTATAATGCTTGTCTCGGATTACAGCAAATGAGCAATCGTGAAAGTTTAGACTGAGTTCTTTTTCTGATTTTCGATTAACCACATCGCGAAAATCAAGCTCCCAGTGTACCTCCCTGATGCCATTCATGAGGATTTTTACCACAAAGAATAGTTTTAAGTGAATGGCCATCACACTGTAATGGGATATCTAGATCCAGAAGATCAAGGACTGTTAGCATAATATCAATATTCTCAGTGAAAGCGTTAATAACACTTCCCATACCATTATAATATTTAATTATGGAAAATATTGATTTAGAAAGATGGTATAGACCAAAAATTGATAAAACAGAATTTAGGAAGCTATGTGAGAAATCTGATTGGCAAGGATTTAAACATATGATTATTTTCTTCCTATCACTTCTCATCTCAGGATACTTAGCTTTTGTTACTTGGGGAAGCTGGTGGTGTATTTTATTTTTTATAATTTATGGAAATATTTATTGTGCGGTAGATGCTATATGGCACGAAACAGGTCATAAAACTGCATTTAAATCTAAATTCTGGAATGAATTTTTTTATCAAATTGCTAGTTATATGAATAACTTTGAGCCCGTAAGATGGCGTTGGTCCCACTTTAAACATCATACATTTACAGCATTTACAAAAGATCCTTTCGACTTTGAAATAGCTATTACCAAACCTACTGATGTAATTTATTTCTTCTCACTTTTTATACCATTCACAAATATTTTTTATCTTCATAAATCTCTTCAGTTTTAAACACTAAAACACTCCTTAGGTATTACTACTGATGTTATGAAGGTGTGTATTCCTGAAAAAGAAAGAGATAAGTGTCGTAACTCAGCACGCATCCATGTAGGAATATGGATTGTAACTGCTGTAGTATCTTTATACTTTAATTCATGGTTACCTTTAATTTATATAGTGCTTCCAGTTTTCTATGGTAACACACACCGCGTAATGTGTGGACTAACACAACACACAGGTCTACATGATGATATCAAAGACCATCGTTACAGCACAAGAACTGTAATACTCAATCCAATTTCTAGTTTCCTTTATTGGCAAATGGAATATCATATTGAGCACCATGTTTTTCCAATTGTACCCTCTTATAACCTTCCTAAATTACATGAATTAATTAAAGATCAATTACCTCCACCCAAAAAAGGATTTATAGATGAATATAAAGAAATTATTCCAGCTATATTAAAACAATCAAAAAATCCTGAATACAAGATTGACGTAAAATTAACTAATAGATAATTGATGAAAAAACGAACCTGTGGGAAATCAAGAATAAAATATATGGAAAAATAATCTCTCAATCAAATTATTGAGACAGCTGGATTATTACTAACCGATTGTGTTGTACTATTTTTTATTTGAAATCAATTAAATTCAAAATTACAGTTCACACCTTCTTTTTCAAGAAGGTGGAAAACGATTGAATCATCTTGGTTGGCCTGTTCAAATTAAAGAGTATTACTTAGTTATGATTACCCATCACTATCTTCATTAAACCTTGCCAAAATCAGTCTCTCAGGTACTATAAAGTCATTCCCTTTCACACTTCCTCCAAAGGAATGACTATGAAAATCCACATCAATCAACTCAAAACTTGCCCAATCAACTCTGAAATCTACAGAGATAGTGATGTGGGAGACTTAGTAAACTCAATTGGTGAGGTGGGATTA
>DQOT01000296.1 GCA_015658495.1 Fidelibacterota bacterium
GACCATGTTGGCCACCTTCATCATGATTTGCATTTTCTGCTTCAACTAGATACTTGAGTCCATCTACTTCGGCCTTTTGACCCTGATAGATCATGTTCTCGTTATAGTAGCGACCCTTCAAGGTAATCAGGGTCGCTTCCAATTCTGCTAATTGTTCATTTTGAGTATCCAACTTGGATTGCGCGTCAGTAAGATCCTCTTCATAAGAAACACGATCTGCTTTTACAACTTCCAATTCTTTTTCAAGATTCTTTTCAGTGACCTCAATTTCCAATTGTCGGAATTGTCTCTGGTAATCCTTGAACTCATCATCGTTATCATCAATGAACGTCCAGACCATACTCACCAGGAAAAGGATGGAAGAAATGGCGAACCATTTATTTAGTCTCTGAATATCCCAATAGCGTTCGTCGTTATTAAACATATATTAACCTAAATATTGAAAAACCATTCCGGAATTGCGATAATGTATTTCAGGTTGAAAAACCATCGAAGGTACATCTTAATAGGGAGTGAAAACATGGATAGTCCGAAAAGCATTAATGTTGTGTATCGGATTGGACCAATTTTTGCGAACAGGTCCTTGAACCATGTTTTGGCAAGAAAAATGGGGAAGACGAACATGTAGGCAAATACCACCAAAAACCCCACGAATTCCCGAAACATTATGTTTGTTGGTAAACCTGTGCTGAGCATCTTTACCCAGAAATACTCTGACAGGTTCACGTTGTTCAAAGGAACCACCTTATGGGGATCCCAATATTCAAATGGGCCAAAGAAATTCCAGTTCGGCCCACGGAAGAAAGTTCCGATCACGATTAGGAAGAGCCACAGAATCAGCCAACCGTACATAAAAATAAAAATTCCGATACGTCTATCTTTAAATGAATAATAGCCATCCCCTTTTGGATTCATGTCCATATAAGGGATAGCCATTAACCCGAAAATGATAAACATGGGAAAAACAATTCCAGCCAGCCACGGATCAAAATACACCAGCATTTCCTGCAGTCCGAGAAAATACCAGGGTGCTTTGGATGGGTTCGGTGTTGAGGCGGGATTCGCAGGCTCTTCCAGGGGTGCAGCCACCAAAATGGACCACACGATCAGGAAAACCATGAATAGGATCAGGGAAATGAATTCAATATAAACCAGGTCAGGCCAGACCAAAACCTTGTCATCCGGGTCGTTATATTCCATGGGCTTTAACCCTTGCTCCAGCCGGTCATCGTTTATAATGGCTTTACTCATGCCAAGCCAGATGAAAAAGAACATGGAATAAATCAATAAAACAATAGGAAAATTATCCGGTTTGGTTAGCGTAATATTGAAGTTCTTGTCAAAATATCCAACAATAAAAAAGAAGGTTATGAATCCCATGCCGCCAATAAGACCGGGCTTGGTCCACAGTCTCCAGATCCCAAACTTCCGGTTGATCTTATCAAACAAATCCGTGGGTGGAAAGACCAGGGGGATGAAAATAGTCAAGAGTGTAAAACTGACTGTGGGCGTGGAAAGTGCGTCGATTACAGATTTAAATGTATCAATCATAAGAATCTCAAAACAGTGTTTATAAGGGTCCGGAAATACCGCCATCCTTCCGGATGCGCCAAAAGTGAACTGCCATGAAAATCATTGCAATGAATGGCACTGCAATACAGTGGAGCACATAGAATCGAAGCAAGGTTGCTTCGCCAACGAATCGTCCGCCAAGAAGTGCAAATCGAACATCGGATCCCATATGGACCAAATTGATATCACCAATGGCTAATAGCGATGCACCAGGGCCTTCATGCCCAATAAACGGATGAGCTCGAGCCATATTGGTTCCAACAGTAACTGCCCAGATTGCCAACTGATCCCAAGGGAGCAGATAACCGGTAAATGACAGGAATAAGGTTAAAGTCATGAGCAGAACGCCAACACCCCAGTTAAATTCCCTTGGCGGTTTATAAGAACCTGTCATGAATACACGAAGCATGTGCAGCCATACCGTCAAGACCATAGCATGTGCACCCCATCGATGAAGTTCTCGCATGATCCCTAAGGGGACTTGTTCCGTCAGATCTATAATATCTGTATAGGCATATTCCACAGTGGGTCTGTAATAAAACATTAGCAGGATCCCCGTTATCGTGAGAAGCACAAACAGGAAAAAAGAAAGACCACCCATACACCATGTATAGCCGACCTTAACAGCATGTTTAGGTAAACGAGCAGGATGGAGGTGCAGAAAAACACTCCCCAGGATAGCATGCATCCGCTGGCGACGTGTTCGGGGTACACCAGATCGAATGATGGATTTCCAAACCTGGGATTCACCCATCCGCTCTAATAATGATTTTTGTTTATCGTTTTTAGCCATTTTATTTTTATGAATTAAACTTTTAAGAAGGATTCAGGATTTTCCCATTCGCCTTTTTCCCATTTAAAACTCTTTGTTTTATCAACGAGAATTTGTCCATCATTAGAAAGGGATACTTTATATCTTTCCAATGGACGTGGCGCCGGACCTTCGAAATTGATCCCCGTCATCCGGAAACCGCTTCCATGACACGGACATTTAAATTTTGCTTCTGTCTGCAACCAGTTGGGAGTGCAACCCAAATGTGTACAAACAGTTGATAGGGCAAAGATGGATTCTTCATCTCTAACAACCCAAATGTTAAATGATTTTTTAAAACGGATATCCACGGAATTTTTTGCATAATCATCCGGAAATCC
>DQOT01000281.1 GCA_015658495.1 Fidelibacterota bacterium
CTAAAGATGTTTTCCAGGCCATTTCAGAATCATCCACCGTGAATGCTACATCTTTCATGCCATCGCCATGGCGATCAATATGGGCACCAATCTCCGTGTTCTTTTCTAAGGGCGAAGTAATGACCAGATTGATCCGATCCTGATTCAGAACATAACTAACGCTGTCCCGGTTTCCTGTTTCTAATCCGCGATAGGCAACGGGTTGGAATCCCATCGTGGTACGGTAATAATGGGCAGTTTGTTTAGCGTTACTTACATATAGCTCGCAATGGTTAAACCCTTTAATTGAATAGGGAAGTTCATTCATAAAATTTCCTTTAAACTTTCAATACATTTTTTATTTTCTGATTCGAGTCCAACAGAGATCCGGATACAATTTGGCCAGCCGAAACCAGTGAGTTGCCGAACAATGACACCTTTCTTTAATAGATTTTTTGTCAATTTGGAGGCTGTTTTTTCGGAGTCCCAGATCGTTGTAATAAAATTAGCGGCAGAGGGGACTTGCTCGATGCCAAGGCCATCAAGTTCCTTTTTTAAAAAGGTCATCCCATTTTTATTTAAACCTAAAGTGTTTTTCAAAAACTCATTATCATCCATTGCAGCCATGCCCGCGGCTTGGGCAGATAAGGATGGCTCGAACGGCACTTTCACTTTTAAGAGATTACTGATAAGACTTTCATGAGCAAAGCCATAGCCAATGCGAATCCCGGCCAAACCATAGGCTTTAGAAAAAGTCCGCAGTGTAATCACATTATCATAGCGGTAACTCATGGAGTCGGGATAGTCGGGCGAATTCTGGGCAAATTCGTAATAAGCTTCATCCAAAATGATGAGGACCCGTTCTGGTACGTGTGTGTAGAATTCATCAAATTCCTGCCGGGTGATAGTGGTACCCATGGGATTATCTGGATTAGCGATATAAATGATCTTGGTGTAATCGGTGATCTTGGCTGCCATGGCTTCCAAATCGTAGCGGTAGTTTTTCATGGGAACCCAATGGACGCGCCGGCCGGACGCATTGGCCAAAACGCGAAATCCAATAAAGGAATTGGCAGCGCTAATCAATTCATCATCACTCAATAAAAAGGTCCGCATAATGGTGGACATGATGCCTTCGGATCCGGCGCCTAACACCACATTTTCCATTTTAATATTGAATCGTTTTGCCAGTTTGGTGCGGAGTTCATAACCAGTGGCATCGGGATAACGATGGAGATTCTTTAGCGAATTTTGGATCGCTACCATGCCTTTTGGTGATGGCCCCAGCGGATTTTCGTTGGAAGCGAGTTTGATGAAAGCCTGGATGCCCAATTCCCGTTGTGCTTCGCTGATGGGTTTTCCCGCCTTGTAATTAGCCAATCGTTGAATGTAGGAGGGAACAAGTGCCATAATTATATTGCCAGTTTGGTTTCGTTTTTAAACGTGGAAAGGACCACGGATGTTTTCATATTCTGGACATTTGGGAGAGCAGAGAGTTGATGCAGGATCAATTTTTCGTAAGCAGGAATATCTTTTGTGGCGATCTTCAGAAGAAAATCTGCTTCTCCGGTGATGTGATGGCATTCCAAAACTTCGGACATATTTGCAATGGATTTGAAAAAATCTTCTACTGGTGTTTCGCCATGTCGAGCCAGTTTGACTTCTACAAATGTAAAACAGGTATATCCTGCTTTTCGTGGATTTAAAAGTGTAATGTATCTATCAATGATCCCACTGGCTTCCAGTTTTTTTACTCGTTCTAGTGTACTGGAAGGTGAAAGTCCAACTTGCTTTGCCAATTCAGCATTGGTTGTTCGACTATTGGATTGAAGTACTTCTAATAGTTGTCTGTCTTTTTGGTCAATATTCATGTAATAATTCTAATTAATTTACATACAGAAGCATAATATATGGCAAAAGTAGAAATATACAAAATATAATTCTGTTTCAATTAATGCTGTCATCCCGACCAGCCTGCTCCATCTTTGTGGAAGGGCAGGCAGGGCGAAGACCCGGAATCCAGTTGTAAAATTATTATGGATTCCGGATATCTGCTTCGCATCTTCCGGAATGACAAAACCTCATTATTTTTCAAAGTAATAATAAATTGAGATTGCCACGGTTTCTCCATTTCGACAGGCTCAATAGCCGAAACCTCGCAATGACTTCTAAAGAAAAAATGAATAAACTCCGTCGCAATAATGAGCAATATTTTATGAAGATCGAAGGCCCCCTCATTCCAGCAAAATTTATTGAGCGTCCCAACCGTTTTATTACCATGATCGAAATTAATGGCGATATTCATAAAAGCCATTTACCGGATCCGGGGCGACTCAAAGAATTATTACTTCCTGGCGCCGATCTATTGGTACGCCCAGCCCCAAAAAGATCAGAGAGAAAAACTAAATATTCTACGGTCATGGTGAATCATGAAGGTCAACTTATTTCTTTAGTATCGGCTTTACCAAATCGATTTGTAAAAGAAGCATTAGAAAATAATGAAATTCCCATATTCAAGGATTATTCACTCGTTCGACCAGAGGTGACTGTTGGAAATCATCGTTTTGATTTTTTATTAAAAGATCCAAATGGATCTGATTTTTATTTGGAAGTAAAGTCGGTCACTTTTGTGGAAAATGGTGTAGCCCAATTCCCGGATGCTGTAACGGAACGCGGTGCGAAGCATGCCTTGGCATTAAAAAATTTGTTGAAAGAAGGAAAAGGTGCCGGAATCCTGTTTGCGTGCCAACGCTCGGATGCAGACTCATTTCGTCCCATGTGGGAGCGAGATCCCAAATTGGCCAATGCTGTTTTGGATGCAAATAATGCCGGGGTAAAGGTTTGGTGCATCACGTTGAATGTATCGGAAACTGACATGACATTTCATCAAGAGATTCCTGTAAATTTGGAATTGCCAAATATTTAAATTGAATTTCATAATACATTATTTAAAACAAATTCCTTCAATCGCAGCACTTATTTTTTTGTATTCCTGTGCTGCAATTCAAGGTCCACCGGGCGGACCGAAGGACGAAACACCTCCGGAATTGATTGAAACGATTCCCAAGGATGGCACCATTTATTTTGATGGTGGCCGGGTGGAACTCATTTTTTCGGAGTACGTGGATGCCAACACAATTGAAAAAGCGATCCGTGTTTTACCGACACTTCCTGAAGATCCTGAAATCATTTACAAAGGCCATCGTATTTTGGTGGAATTCCCAGACTCCCTGAATGAGAACCAAACCTATATTATTTCCATAGACCGCACCTTAAAGGATGAACATAAGGTCGCTCTGGCCCAGGGAATCCAGGTAGCATTTGCCACGGGTGATAAAATTGATGAAGGCAAAATCTCCGGAACTGTGACCTATGAAAAGGCATCCTCTGTCCACTTATGGAAAATCCAACATGATGATGATCTAACGGAATTTTATCAGCGCATTCCTGATTATGTAGTAGATGCGTCGGATAGTGGACATTATGAATTTCGTTTTTTATCCGCTGGTAATTATCGCTTGGCGGCCGTGGATCGCTCTGCATCCGGCTCGCCTATTTCTCCTGAAAGAACGGTGGTTGGATTACCATGGACTCCAATAATTCAACTGGGGATAGAAAAGGATATGCCCAACCAAAATATCCGAATTCCAGATAAAATGGGTGGGTTGAAAATGACACAGGCCGAATGGCTAACAGGAAATTGGGGAATACTTACTTTTTCTGATAAAATTACAGAATGGATTTCCGCCATGCAAATTCACGCTATTTTTGAAGATTCGTCCATTCACCAACCTCACCAATTTATCGATCCGCTGGATGGGTCAAAACTTCATCTTACATTGCCGGAATTGGGAGAAAATCAATATATCACTTTCATGACAAATGGGATCATGCAGGGCGAAGAAACCATCCTTGATTCTGGACTGATCAAAGTGAAAGTGGACACCTCTACAGACACGACTCATCTTTCAATTAAAGCCCCTGCCAAGAATTATGTCCTTCCCATCGAAGAAGTTAAAATCGTTCCATTTCAAATTGTATTTTCAAATTTGATTGATTCTGAAAAAAGTCAATACCCGTTTTCATTCATGCAGGATACGGTACCCATTCCTTTCAATTTCATATGGGCTTCCCTGCTTCATGCAAGGATAACACCATTAAAAAATTGGATACCGAAAACGAGCTATAAAATATCTGTCTTTAGGAATGAGATCCATCCAAGATTTGGGCGATCTTTGAAAGATTCAGTGAAAATTATATCCTTTAAAACATCTGATTTTTCGGGGTATGGCCGATTGATTGGGTCCCTTGAAAAAAAAGTTGATGAAAAAATGGTGTTGGAAGTGTCATC
>DQOT01000186.1 GCA_015658495.1 Fidelibacterota bacterium
ATTATATTGCCCGAATATGTCCCCTCATCCCCATTCGTAGTGGACCCTTTTCCCCGGTCTAAAAAATCCTTGGTTCAACCCCTGGATTCGATAAAAACACCATTGGGACTTTTGATTTTCCCTTATGAAATTAAAAAAACCGATGTTGAACTATCCTGGGACTGGCAAACAATTACCATTTCTGAAACTGTGGATGGAAACCAGGTGCAAATGCCTTTCACTGCTTCTGTTGAGTGGTACTTAGATAAATTCCATCAACAGGCTTGGCATAAAAAGTTCATGGAAACCATGCAAAAAGATTCCAAGGATGATAAAAAACGTCGCCGTGGGCAAATGATCGAAGTAGTGGGAGTAGATATTGGTCGGCTTGGCCGTGCATCGCTGCGGGTAAGGGGAAATGTGAACATTAACGGTAAAATGGTTTTTCAGGATCAAGAACTAGTTCGCTCAACCCTGAATCAGACGCAAAACACCCATCTTGAATTTGACCAGAAACAAAACCTGAATATCCAGGGAAAGATCGGCGACCGTATAACCGTGGCTATGGATCAAGACTCTGAACGTGACTTTGACTGGGAGAACAATATCCGAATCTCCTACGAGGGACACGAAGATGATATTATTCAAAAAGTGGAAGCGGGGAATATTTCTCTTTCTTTACCATCAACAAAATATGTCACCTTTTCCGGGAAGAATCAGGGACTTTTTGGGATAAAGGCAATTTCAAAATTAGGACCTGTAGATATCACCACCATCGCCTCCATTGAAAGGACCAAAAAGGAGCAGTCGGAATGGGAAGGTGTCGGACAAAGCAGCACCCAACAGATCCGGGAAGTGGATTGGGTGAAAAACAGGTACTTTTTTATTCATCCCTGGTTCAGGAATGGAGTAGATACAGTCGCTTTTCACCAAGGACAATTGAAATCCGTTTTCATTCCATCTTTCTATCCAATGAAAAATGGTTTTCACCTGTTTGGTGATGTAGTTGTAAAAAACTTTGAATTGTATAAATCCATTAATATCAACGATGCTAATGCCATGACAGGGATGGCCTATATTGATCCCTTAAATCCTGATGATACAACTTATGTAGATGAAAATGAGGAAGGGAGTTTTATCCGGTTAGACCAGGGAACCAATTATTATGTCAGTCCTGACCTTGGTTTTATTCGTGTCCGGGAACAGGTATCCCAGGATATTCTTGGGTGTACTTTTGTTTTAGCGGATCGGGAAACGGGGGATACACTCATGGTGGTGGGAACGGGTCCGGATTCGCTGGGGACGAATTTAGCACTCATGATGTTAAAACCCCGGAACGGTCACCCAAACCACTCCACGTGGCCCCTCATGTTCAAGAATGTATATTCCCTGGGAACAACTCAAATCAATCCCGAAGGATTTGAAGTTAAGATTTACAACAAGAATGCCACACCGGTGACAGAGCGGGATAAAACCACAAGTTTACCCTATATTACCTTATTTGGATTAGACAGCTTAGATGAAAATGGGAATCGGAATTACGATGAATTGATCGATAAAGATGCTGTAAATATTATGAATATGGTGGATGGGGAACTCATGTTTCCAACGCTTCATCCATTTGCGCGATCAGATTCATTAGCTGGAGGAACAAGCGCAGAACAATTACAAGAACAATTAGGGTCAGGAATTCTTTATACATCCTCTTCATCTTCAGAAGTGAATGCTGATCATCGGTGGATGATTGAAGCAGCATATTCGAACCAAAGTTCCACTATTAGTCTTGGATTTATGTTGGTGGAAGGCAGTGAGGAGGTCATTCAAAATGGTATTACCTTAAAACGGGGATTGGATTATAATATTGATTATTTTTCCGGAACCATTGTTCTTTTAGGAGACGCAGGCAATGATCCAAACGCAAAACTCAAGATCAATTATGACAAACATGAGTTGGTGTCCTTCGATAAAAAGACCATATTTGGGACTCGTGCTCAAATGGACCTGGGCAAGAAAAATTCATTCATTGGGGTCACGGCACTTTATTTTAACCAGTCCATCATTAACGAAAAAGTAGAAGTAGGTTACGAGCCTACACGAAATTTTATATGGGATTTAAATGGCCGATATGAATGGGAAATGGATGGTGTAACTCGTATTTTGGATAAACTCCCCCTGATTGAAGCAGATAAAATATCATCTTTTTCCATCGAAGGAGAAATTGCCCAAGTGATGCCCAATCCAAACTCGATCAGTAATCCAGAAACGGGGGATCCTAATGGGGTTGCCTTTATCGACGATTTTGAAGGGAGTAAACGAACCACATCACCCTCCATTCAAAGACGATTTTGGAAAGCATCTTCTGCACCTCTTTTTTATGATGATTCCATGGGATCTTTCGAAGATGAATATTCGCAGCGTAATCGAGGAAAGTTGCATTGGTTCAATCCTTATGTTCCATACAGGACCAGAGAAATTTGGCCAAACCAGTCCACATCACTAAGAGCCGGAAATGAAACCACGGATGTGATGGTGCTACGGTATAAGTCCAAAAGGCATCAAAGGGATATTGATCCTGATTCACTCTGGATAGGTGTTACCACATCTTTGTATTCCGGAGATTATGAGCAAACGCAAAGTAAATTTTTTGAAATTTGGTTAAAGGGGGAATCAGGCCGCATCCACGTTGATCTGGGAAAAATATCTGAAGATATGGATGGAAATGGTCAACTCAATACTGAAGATATCCCTGGCGCTGGATTGTCATTGGGAAATGGGTTTTTAGAAGATGCTGAAGATACAGGACTGGATGGCTGTTTTGACGAAACAGAAGATGGATGGGGTGGATGTCTTGAAAGTGGAACTTATAATGACTATCTTATTTCTGGAGAAACGGATATAATCAATGCTTCGAGTGATATTGATTCTCAAGACCCCAATGGTGATAATTGGAATTATGACCAGAACAATTTCAACGACTATACCCAGGTGAATGGGACGGAAGGAAATGGTACGGGATCCAAGATTCAGGAAGGGGGTAAATATCCGGACACAGAAGATTTGGATCGTTCTACATTTTTGGATAAAACAAACGATTATTTCTCAACCCAATTTATGTTGACGGACACTACCTATCTTGCAGGTGAAACTGAGAAAAATGGTGAACCGACAGGTTGGCGGCTTTTCCGGGTACCCTTGTCCGATTTCAAGCAGGTCAAAAATATTGAGTGGAACGAGATTAGGTATGTTCGCTTGGCAATTACGGGATTAGACTCGGTCCAAAAACAACTCCAAATCGCTAAAATGGAGATTGTGGGGAATGAATGGCAGGAAATGGGTATTGTGGGGTTGGATATAAGTCATTTCGATCCATCCGGTTTTTTTGGAAGACACTTTGGAAATATTTATGGCATGAATGACGAGGACGACGATCCTACATTCCAGGTGGCAGTGATCAATACAGAAGACAATACCGACTACACTCCGCCTAAAGGTGTAAAAGGTGAATATGACCGTTTGAATGAGATTCGATCCAAAGAACAATCACTTGTTTTAAAATTTGATCATCTTCCATCAAAAGCAACAGGAATTGCCCAAAAAACACTTTACACTCTAAATGACAATCAAAAACGGAGTTTCATGACCTACGACTTCATGAAAATGTATGTGTCCGGCAACAGTCCCTGGATTACCTCGTTGGAAACAGATGTGGAGGTTTTCCTGAAATTTGGGTTAGGACAGGCTTTTTATGAGATTACCAAACCCGTTTACAGTGGATGGGATGAGGATGACAATAGAAATAGTTTTAATATCAAACTTGATTGGCTGACTGCCTTAAAACAAGCAGACACATCTAAGATCTCGAAATATGAACCGACGGATATTATCATGGATTCGGCTGATGTCCGAAAATATTACTTCACGGATGCAGAAGGTCAATTAACCGGAAAAAGAGTGCGCATTGTGGGGAAACCTGCTTTGAATCGGCTTCAATATTTTTCCGTTGGTATCAAAAACATTGGAGATGAACCCATTACAGGTGAGGTCTGGATCGATGAACTCCGTTTGAGTGGCGTAAAAAAAGAAAAAGGTGTGGCCATGCGGGTTCAATCCAAATTTAATTTATCTGATTTAGGATCTGCAACGTTTGTCTATAGCCGGCAAGACGCGGAATACCACCGGCTTCAGGAACGGGTATCAAAAGGAACAAATACATCCGAGAACCTGAATGTATCAGGGAAAATGGATCTGCATCGATTATTACCCAGATCTTGGGGAATATCAATCCCATTGAATGCATCCTTGACTCGGAATCAAAGCCGCCCAAAATATTTTTCTGGGGAAGATATCCTGGTTGGTCCCAATCCACCTGATTCCATCATGATATTGACTGAATCAATTTCATTGAGTACCTCTCTGAAGAAAACGGGGAAATCCGATAATCGATTAATGAAATATACAGTGGATAAAATCTCGACCAGTTTCAGTGCTTCCCAGTCCAGGTCTTCGGATGTGACCTATCTGGAAAAATGGTCAGAATCCTACACAGGAAAATTTTCTTATAGCCTCCCTTTCGGACGGAATAATTATATCAAACCATTCAACTGGGCAAAAGATGTACCGCTTTTGGGAAAAACAATAGGTGACTTCCAAGTCTTTTATACACCTTCCTCTTTTAAGACGGGGCTTAACCTGAATGAAAAATTAAACTGGAACCAGCCACGCTCCGGTGATCGCAGTCCTGAAACATACAATTTTGGCCTGAATCGAACCATGAACCTGGATTACAAATTCACCAATGGTATATCGGCAAAATATGCCTGGAGCGGCCAAAGTAAACTCAATGATTTTCGGGGATATGCCTGGACAGCCCTGCGGGATTTGGATCCCGGTACGGTGACCCAAACCACCGAAAGTTTTAATACAACCTTTAATCCCGGCATTATTAAATGGCTGAAACCCTCCTTTAATTATACAGCCAATTTCCGATGGTCTGATGATTTATCCCGGGAAGGACAGAATATCAGCACCCAACTACGGTTTGGATCCAATTTTTCATTAACACCCATTCAATTGATTGAACTGATTTATAAACCGAAATCATCATCAAGAGGAAAAACTGGAGGGAGATCTCGTGGATCAAAATCAAGGTCCCGGGGTGCAAAGAAACCAGAAGATTCCAAGGAAAAGAAAACACAAAAATCAAATTTGAATCCACTGAATTTTATTCACGGCCTGTTTAAAAAAATTAATCCTATTTCGGTAAGTTATTCAGAAAACTTGAACCGATCTGCAAACCAGATTTTGGGTGACGTTCCAACCGGATTCAAATTTGGTTGGCTCCCGGAACATGGCTTAGAACATTCTGCAGAAGTGGGCAGTAACCTTGGAAATTGGGATCATAAACGGGATGGGTCGATCCGAACCGGTTTTAAACTCAGTCGCGCCTTGACCATCAGTACAAATTTTTCACAAAATTTTACCAC
>DQOT01000014.1 GCA_015658495.1 Fidelibacterota bacterium
TCTTTTAAAATCGAAATGAGTTCTGATCGTTCCTTTTCCAATATTGATTGGTCTGGCATTGCGCCCAAGCGCATGGCCGGGTTATCATCGTACAAAGGGACGCCATTTACCCACCAGGGAGATTGAGGTAATTCTGAGATCAATATTTTCATAAAATTGAACGTGGGTAATTTATTAGGATTGCTTGCAGGATTATAATGGTTTTGCCAGGACAACAGTTTTAACTGTTTCCCATGATTGGGTGGATACTGCATCCTGGAAAGAAATTTTCATCACATAGATTCCGATCCGAGCCTGTTTTCCGTTATCCCTGTGCCCATTCCATGTGAGTTTTCCATTTTGACCCACTTGATAATTATAATAAGGTTTTGCGATGACCCGTCCCGCCATATCAACTATTTCCCATCGTATAACTGCCTCAAGATAGGGCAAGGAAAAAGTGATGGTCAATTCATCATCTATGCCATCGCCATCAGGAGAAAAAGGATCCGGTGAGATTTCCACGCTCCCTTTTGAAGGCAAGTCAGAAAAGAAAAGCGAATTTTGGAATCCTGGGGTTTTGCCAATGTCCCCAACAGAGATCCCCCAGTTTTTCGGATCATTTGACATATCATTTATCCGGTATTTTTCGGTGGACCGAGAATCCATAAGTGGCCAATTCTCATTATATTGGAGGGAATCAATCACAGATTCCGTATGATCCAGAATATAAATCGTTTCAGATGTATTATTGAGTCCGGGAAATCCGCCTTGTGGCAGGATCAGGATGGATGTGTCTGGAATGAGATCAAGAAAGGAAGAATCCCCCGTGACCAAACAATAGGTGAATGCTGTTAGATCAAGGTTAGGGAAAACACCTTTTGTTCCACCCAGATCCATAAGGGTCCAATCATTTATATTCACATTTTGTTGGGGAATCATTTCCACAAATTCTGATTCGGTTGAATCGGGACGGGAAAAAAATTCATTGATTAATATGGAACCGAAAAGGTATCTAACAGCCAGTGGAAAGGTTGCAATATTATTTTCTGAATTACCATCGTCAGCAATATTCAAAATAATCGAAATGGAATGTACACCTGATGAGGGCGACACAATTTCAGATTCAATTATTACAGTGTCGCCCATGGAAATTGTTGGAATAATCCCCTCCCCAATTTCATCATCATTCATTTCAATTGAAAAAGTTCCATCGAATAACTCAATGCCTGCATTCACAATGGGTATTTGGAGGGTCACGACTGAATCTGGAAAAGGCGGAACGGGTAAATAGGTGATAGAATCTTGGAGGACAATCCCATCCACATCTAAGATCATCACACTATTTTGAGCGCCGGGCGTTTTGGAAACATCCGCATTTGCAAATGACCAATTTCCAGATATATTGGATATATAGGATGGACGTTTTTTCTCGGTCGAACGACCATTCGTAACTGGCCAGTCACCGTCATAATTAAGTGAATCAATGACAGAACCCGTATGATCAAATAAATAGATCCCGTCTGCAGAATTGTTGAGGCCTGGAAAATTGGAAGGAATGGTAATGTGTGCACCA
>DQOT01000282.1 GCA_015658495.1 Fidelibacterota bacterium
AACCGCATGGTTATATGCCAATACCGCCATCGGTAAAGAAGCAAATTCCAAAGTATGCCCGTGGATTTTCACAGGAAAAACTGGAATGTGCTTTAATTGAATGAGGCAAAATTGATAAAAGGCAAAAAACAAGTTTTAGTAGAGATGAGACAGAACTCATCCAATTTATCGGACATGTCCTTGGATAAACATAAGGCACCTTTTGTTTATACGGATGAGCAATTGATTGCTCGGTTTCAGGCCGGCGACGAACGGGCTTATATCGAACTCGTGAATCGCTACCGGGATCGCTTGATCAATTTTGTTTTCCAATTTCTCGGCGACAGGGAACAATCGGAAGATGTAGTTCAAGACACCATGCTGAAATTGTTTGAGAAAAAACATTATTATCGCGAAATCGCCAAATTTTCCACATGGATCTATACCATCGCCAGAAATCTTGCCAATACAGAATTAAGAAAAAGAAAAAGACGGAAAACAACCTTATTGAGCCATATGACCCGGGACGAACGGGACTATGAGTTACCTGCAATTCAACCTGAAACAGGCCAGGAAGTCCAAAGTGAATTCGCAGAAAAACTTATTCAAGCGGCGATCCACGCATTGCCGGAACATTTTAAAACAGTCATCATTTTGCGGGATATTCAGGAACTTTCTTATGATGACATCAGTAGTATTGTAGGCGTTCCGCTGGGAACGGTGAAATCAAGAATTAACCGGGCGCGGCTTCAATTACAGGCCGAGCTGAAAGGCTTAAGATAAACAGGAGAAAACACTATCGATGAATCGCTATCAATTTGAAGATTTAATCTCAGAATACGTCGAAAACGAATTATCCCTTTCCAAACGGAAAGAATTCGAGGCTTATCTTGAAGAGAAACCGGATGCCATGGAACTTGTGGAGTCCGTTAGAGCCAATATGGCTCAAATGAAAATAATTCCCAGGATGAAAGTATCCGCAGACTTCAATGATCGGCTTCTGGCCAAGATCCAAACAGACCATGCACGGCTCCATCGTCCTACCCCTTCCCAGCGTACCTTTTTTGGATTTACACCGGTTCATGCATCCTTGATGACAGGATTGGTGATCGCATTTGTTTTTGTGTCGATGCAGTTGTTTTCTCCGGAAGAAAGCGGCCTCCCAACTCAAACAAAAATTTATGCAGAAGATATTGTTCCCAGCCTTTCAAATCCAACTTTGCAAAATGTGAATCCCCGTGCTCCAGATCTAGTAGAGGCAGAAGAAGATTCATCTTTAGAAGACAATAAAAATAAACCCCAAAAGGATTTTTCGAAACAGATGCATTTTGTGAATGATTAATCTTTGATCAAACCACCAAATCAGTTTTAATCCCCGTCTAATTTTGTTAATTTTATCGACGGGGATTTTTATTTTATGGCATCAAAAAATAATTTACCATCTTTTACACGGGTACTCATCGCTTTTTGCTTGGTACTGTTCGTCTTTTTATTTCTGCCAGCGTCCCTATCCAACCTATCCGAGATTCTAAAATATTTACTATTGGTTGGGATCATCGTTCTTCTCATGATGTATAACCAGGTTCTGGGATCCCTTGCATCATCGCTTTCACCTGTACAGGACATGGACCAATCCGAATCCGAAAATGCCAACGTTGTCGAATCAAACAGGACAAACACCCTTTATGATAATCTGAAGCAATTGGTATTATCCACAGTCAAAGCACTGAATCCAAAATTTGATTCTGCGATTTATATGATTGATCCTGAAGCTGGCGTTTTTTCTTCACAAGGTTCAAACGCAGACGATTTTTTGGATTCAATTCCTACAAATAATTCGATCATCTCTTCCATCCTTCAGCAGTCGAGTACGGTTTATCAAAAGGATGATAAAGATGCCTGGAACGAAATATTTGAGAATAAACCATGGCGTGGAAGTGAATGTGTCATTGGAAGTCCAATCTCCCTTCATGGTGCCGTTGCTGGTTTTGTCTTAACGAGAATTGATCATTTTTCTGACCTTACCGATAAAGATAAATCTGTCTTGGGGGCAATGGGAAAATTCATTTCGCATGGATTAGGAAGTCTCGAATCTCTAGAAAAACATATCATGGGAGAAGAGAATAAAGCCCGGATTCTTGAATTACTCTCTGAACTGAATTTCAAATCAGATGAATCCCAAGTGCTGGATCATTTCAAGTATTTAATAAGGACATTCTTTTATTATGACCGATTAACCGTTTCCTTACAAAATGAAAATGAGTTGAATTTGGTTATCAAATTGGTTGATGGCATTGAAGATGAGTTTGTGAAAGATACTGAATTCCCCAGCCATGGTACCCTTCATGGATTGCCGACCGTTAGTGGTGAAGTTATCCTTTCACAAAATTGGAAAAAATCACACGCAAATGTTGCACGATTTAATTCCACCGAAGCACCGACTGATTTTCAATCTGTATTGGGTGTGCCCATAATGATTGATGGAGAAAGTCGCGGATCCCTATTTATTGAAAGCATGACAGGAAGACCCTACACCAAAGCAGATGAACAAACCTTTATATTGATTGGACGGGTGCTGGGTGCATCATTGCATTGGCTTTTTGAATACGAAAAAATTTACCAGAATGCCACTCATGATGGCCTTTCAAAACTATTGAATCATCAAACTTATAAAGAACGATTTGCAGAAGAAATTCAACGGGCAAAACGTTTCCAGCACCATATGGCTGTCTTGATCTTTGATTTGGATAAATTCAAGCGGATCAATGACACTTTAGGGCATCCTTATGGGGACTATGTGATCCAAACCGTAGCCAAGATAATGTCTGAGAATGTGCGTACCATTGATGTGGTTGCCCGCTATGGCGGTGAAGAGTTTGCTATCATTTTAATCAATACAACGGCGGAAATGGCTATGGTGGTTGCCCAAAGGATCGTTGATAATATCGCAGAATATCCCTACTCCATGGATGGAGAGAGAGTCCGCATGACCATCTCGGGAGGCATGTCCGAATATCCGACCCATTCAGAAAATTTGAAAGACCTGATAGATCTTGCAGATAAAGCCATGTACAATGCGAAACAAAATGGTGGAAACGGGATTATTATTCACAGCAATGGCACTGCAACCACTAAGTCCACACAAAATGGTTAACAAACTTTCTCTTCTTTTATTCTGTATCGCTTTTTTAACGGCTAATACCGAACAGGAAAAGGAATTGGCGTTGCACCATTTCATGCAGGGCGAATTTCTCATGAACCAGGGGAATTATGCCCTGGCCGTCCTTGAGTTTCAGGATGCCATTGACTTTGATCCCAACGCTCCTACGATTCATGTATCTATCGCGGATGCTTACCGTCGCTTAGGCAAAGGGAAAAGATCGGAAGATCATTTAAGGATTGCTTTGGATTTGGATCCGGAAGAATCGGAAGCGCGTGAAATATTGGGACAGCTTTATATTGCACAGAAAAAATTTGTGGATGCTGAATTGGTATTTAAGGAATTGATCAAACTTGATCCCGATAATCTTGATTATTTGTTCACCCTGGCTGACTTGGCACGCTTCCAGAAGAACTGGGATAAGGCTATTGAATATTACATCGAAGGATACCAGGTCAATTCCTCGTCGATCAACGGGTTGGAACAGGCACTTCAAATTGCCCTAACAACCAACAGTTTTGACAGGGCTGAAGAAGTATGTGTACTATTATTAGAAGATGATCCGGACAATATCAAATTTCTTGAAACGCTTCGGGATTTGACATTATTTAGCCAAAAATATGATGTCACCCTGGGAATGATTGATCGGATTGAAAAAGTTCAGGGAACTTCCACGGAATTACTGATCCAGAAAAGTGCCCTTTATGAAGAATTAGACAATCTTGCCCAAGCGTTGAGTATCATGTTTGATGCTTTTGCCATTGACAGCCTGAATGCAGATGTGTTACATCGGTTGGTTTCTCTTTTATTGGATAAAGAAGAAAATGAAGAGGCGATTTTATACAATCAGCGCATCCTTGATCATTTTCCAGATGATCCCCGTGGATTCATTAACAATGCTGTCATAGCCTTGAGTGGAAAGAAACCCGAAGAAGCCATTTTAGCTTTAAGCCCCCATGTGGATCGCTTTTCTAAGGATTTCACGGTGCAATATCTCCTGGGTACGGCCTATTACCAATTCAAGGATTATGGAAATGCTGAAATTCATCTATCTCAAGCTTTGACCATTTTTCCCGAATCGAGAAATACAAAACACAATTTAGCCCTCATTTACGATGCCAGGGAAGAATGGAAACGATCTGATAAATTGTATATGGAATTGATCTCGACAGATAGTACTGATGCCCAGGCATTCAATAACTATGCCTATAGTTTGGTTGAACGAGGTGAAGATGTTGAATTCGCATTGGAACTTGCTGTGAATGCCATTCGATTGGCGCCCAAATCTGCACCTTATTTAGACACGATCGGTTGGATCTATTTTAAGATGGATCGTTTTGAAGAAGCCATGAATTATATTCGACAATCCTTAAGTATTGACGCAGAAAATGCCACGATCCAGGAACATTTGAACAAAGTGATCAAAGCCAAGGCCGGGGAACCCATTCCGAAAATCCACCAGGCAGAAAAACAGGATTGAATGGTTCACCACATTTTTATTTTTTTGCTCATTCTTGCTGGTTGTGCGGGACCAGGTACACAAATTTTGCCCCCTGTCCCCCAAAAGTCCTATTCTGATCTTCTTGAAGAATATATTTCCTGTACAGGGAAAGGAAAAATCGATTCACAAGGTCCTATCCACGGAGCATTAACCTTTACATTTATGTCACAACATGATAGTTCTTTTTTTCAATTCAAAGATCCATTGGGTCGAAAAGCATTACTTATGTGGCTCACTCCACAGAACGTGACTGCTCGGGATTTGATCGAAAATAAACAATATACCTATGATCAGATCCTGGAATTTTTTCCATTTTTGCAAATTG
>DQOT01000187.1 GCA_015658495.1 Fidelibacterota bacterium
TACGTGGACTCTAGCGATGAATATGTCCGGAAATATGCCCAGGAATTTGATCTTTCTGTTTTACCTGCAAAGCAGTATGACGGGATTTATGTTCGAGGTCAGCATATTTCCATGGCGGATATGAAATCGGGGAAAATCGCCTTGCCTTACACAGGAATTGAGAGAGGCAAACTCTTTGCTCAGGAAGTGGCATACATACAGGACTGGATCAAAATGGTAAAGGAATTGGGTGAATCATCGAAAGAGGTTCAGGCCTTGGATAAAATGTCTGTTGCAGAAATCTTAAAGAAGGGTGGTGCCCCCCAGGATATTATTGATTTGTACACGTTCACGAATGCAACAGAATCCACATCAGTACCAGCAAAAATGTCAGCGTTGAATATGATCTTGGCAAATTCAAAAACATCGGCTTTTAGTGAAAATACAGTGGAAGGCAGGATTTTTGGCGGTAATGACCAACTGCCGAAAACATTCGCAAAAAAACTTGGGAATAATATAAAATATAACCGGGCTGTTCAAAAAATTATGTTTACCGATAATCAGGTTACTGTACATTTTCTTGAGAATGGAAAACGCAAGGATGTTTTCGGCAGCAGGTGCGTACTGGCTATTCCACTTTCAGTCTTACGCCGGGTAAAAATTGATCCATTATTTTCTGAATCAAAAATGCATTGCATCCGTAAACAGGCTTACGGGCATGTTATGAAGATTGCCATGCAGTACGGCCGTCGCTTCTGGGATGAGCCCGGTTCCATCGGACAACGTGTTTTTACGGATACACCGTTACGCCGTGTTTATCATTTTTCTATTGATCAGCCGGGACCTCGCGGAATCCTGCTGTCATTTACCTCCGGGGATGATGCGGCCAAATTAGGAAGAATGAGTGAATAGAGAAGGATGGAAACAGCGCAGAAAACCTGCACAGATATTTGGAAAGAAGCACCCCAATATTGGGAAGGCGGTGTGACAAAATATTGGAACGAAGATCCCTGGACCCGTGCCAGTTATTCAGTAGCCGGGGTGGGCCAAAAGGATTTCCGGGATATTTTGTCCAGGCCTGAGGGGTTGTTTCATTTTGCCGGTGAACATACATCCATTTACCGGGCTTCCATGAATGGCGCCATTGAGTCGGGATTGAGGGTCAGTGAGGAAATAAAAAAGAGTTAAACATATCTCGTCCTTTATAAACTAGAAAACTATTTTAGTTTTCCCGCCAGCACATCCCCAATCGTTTTCCTGATTTTTTTCATATTCCTGTTTGTAGAACTATCCAATAAAACAAATAACATTCCGGATTCCGGGTTTATGTATATGTAGGTTAAGGCTCCCACCCATCCGCCGGTATGGTCCATAACTTTTCCATCCTTGCTTAAATTCCACCCAAATCCATAATAGGATGTATCACCTTTAGTTGTAACATAGGGTGAAATTGCTTCCGAGAATGTGGAATCGGAAACAAGAGTACGGTTCGCCAATCCGCGGTCCCAGTTTATAAAATCTTCAATACTCACAAATACTGCACCATCCCCGGCCACACCATCCAGCCAGGTATAATCATTTAACTTTTTTTTATTAGTCCCCTGGACACGATTGGGCAGTTTTCCGGGCGATGTGTTCAAATTCCATACGCTGCTGTTTTGCATATTGAGCGGTTCAAAAATTTCCTGGTCCAAAAAGGATTCAAATGATTGTCCAGAAACCTGCTCAACCAAATATGCCAGCAGTACATAACCTGTGTTGCTGTACTTAAATTTTTCACCTGCCGGAAATTTTCTTTCATCCTTGAACCGGACAACAAGGTCCAAAACATCCTTCATAGATAGAATATCATGGGAATCCCTATATTGGCTTGGCTCGCCTTTATAAACCCGGTTTTCCCAGGATTGCCCTGTGATATAGAATGATCGGGTTGACCATTTATTCTTGAATTTTAAAACCAACTTTTCATACTCGGAGATGCCGGAGGTATGGGTCAATAAATGTCGAATCGTTACATCGCTGTAAGGGAATTCCGGTAAATGCTTTTGCACCGGATCATCAAATTTGATCTGTCCCCGTTCTTTCATTATCATGATGGCCATGGCGGTGAATTGTTTTGAAACGGATGCCAATCGGAAAGAAGATTCCAGCGTCAGCGGGTTTGTACGCGCCGGGTCGGAATAGCCATAGGTATTGATCAAATCAACCCGCCCATTCATGGCGATAAGAATGGCACCATTGAATTGTTTTTGGGTAGACAAGTCTTTTAACCAAGTGTCGATCAAAAGCAATTTATCTTCCGAAGTATACGTTTTGAAGATATGGATTTCAGGAAGGGATGAACTGCAGCCGGATAGTAGAAGGGCACCAACACATAAAATGGGTTGAATTCTTTTCGACATCGAAATCAATTTAAACATTAAATGAATATAACTAAAACCCCACCAAATCTGACCGGGTTTTAGGATATTTAGATTTTGGATAATAAAACGGTTATTTTTTAATCAACTTTTAGATTTATTAATTTACCTTTGTGTTTAATGCTATCTTTCACCATTAATTTGAATTTCTTCCATCAATGCTTTTGGAATTATGACACTTAGCACCAATAGAATTATAATGAATACTGGAATAATTACTCGTTTTGGATTTGCCTTAATAGCCTAAAAACTTATAAAATTTAAAAGGTGTTTTTCACTGTCAAACCCATATTTTTTAATTGTCTCAGCTGTCCCAATTTCATCGATTAGTTTTTTTAACTGTTTTGGCGTTTAAATTTCATCCTTTTTTAATTTTTCAATGTATTTATTGCTCCAATCAA
>DQOT01000219.1 GCA_015658495.1 Fidelibacterota bacterium
AAAACCCTTCATGGCTACTAAACCATTAGAACTTAAAGTTGATTACAAAGAAGAAGAAAAAGTTGGTAATACAGGCACATTCGCTGTACAACCTTTAGAACGTGGATATGGTACCACATTGGGAAATGCAATGCGTCGCGTTTTGTTGACAAGCATTCCCGGTGCGGCTATCACTCACATAAAAATTGATGGTGTTCAGCATGAATTCTCTACGTTGCCTGGCGTAAAAGAAGACGTTGCAGACGTCATCATGAACCTGAAACAAGTGCGGTTCAGACTGATGGACAGCACACCGGATAAGGTAACACTGACCCTGAAAGGGAAAAAAGTTTTCACAGCACAAGATATCCAGGATGCCAGCGATCAGTACGAAGTTTTGAACCCTGATCAGTATATCACCGAGATCAATTCCAAAGCGAAAATGGAAGTGGAACTGCGGATCGGTATTGGAAAAGGATACGTTCCTTCAGAAGAGAACGACCTGCCAAACCTGACCGTTGGTACGCTTTCCATCGATAGTATCTTTAACCCTGTAACTAGTGTTACGTTTAATGTTAATCCCGTTCCTGGTGCGAAAAAGCCCATCGAGATCTTGACCTTAGATGTAGTAACAGATGGGTCCATCACTGCAAAAGATGCGGTGTCATATTCGGCAACCTATCTTCGTGAACACTTGAAATTCATCGAGGCAATCTCGAATCCTTCTGTTCTTGAGATATCTGATGGTGTTTCTGAAGAAACAATGGAATTACGGAAACTTCTGAACCAGACCATTGACGAAATGGAATTATCAGTACGGAGTTACAACTGCCTGCAGGCTGCCGGAATCAAATACATTCATGAATTGGTCAGCAAAGAAGAAAACCAAATGTTGAAATACAAAAACTTTGGTCGTAAATCTTTAACTGAATTAGTTGAAAAATTGGATACCATGGGTCTTCACTTCGGCATGGAAGTGGACAATATTATGGCAGAAGAAGGCTAAACAATGAGACATAATAAATCCGGACGTAAACTGAGCCGCAAGACGGCCCATCGTAAAGCACTGATGTCAAATCTGGCATCTGCTTTGATCACCCACAAAAAGATCAAAACCACCGATGCAAAAGCCAAAGAACTCCGTATGTTTGTTGAACCATTGGTCACATTCGCGAAAAGGGGTGACATCCATGCACGGCGTCAAGTTCTGAAAAAGATTCCACATAAGATGATCGTTCGGGAATTATTTGACACGGTCGGGCCAGCATTCGCAAATCGCAATGGTGGATACACGCGGATCACCAAACTTGGGTTTCGTGATAATGACTGTGCGCCAATTTCCATGATCGAATTCGTGGATATGGTTGGCGAAATAGCACCCCAGAGTGCATCCAAAGATTAAACAAAAAGCTATTCATTTAAATTTGTGAACCGTAATAGGAACACGTTTGAAAGGGTAATATTCGTTGCCCTTCTTTTTTTTCTTACATCGAGCATTTTCGCTGAAGGCTTCGATGTCCGGGCTCTTTGGGTTGTTCGGGATCATATCATTTCTAAAGATAAAATCGATGAAGTCCTGGAATTCGCTAATGAGAATAATTATAACCATCTCTTTGTCCAGATCCGCGGCAGGGGGGATGCCTATTATAAATCAAGATTGGTCCCACGCTCACACCTTTTGACGAAAACAGATTTTGATCCTTTAGCATATATTCTGAAAAAAGGGCGCCGGTCCAATATCAAAATCCATGCCTGGTTCAATGTGTATTATCTCTGGTCTTCACCTGATATCCCATCCCAAGCGGACCATTTACTTTTGTCCCATCCCGGGTGGATTGATTCCAAATCACCTGATCCACTGGATATTGCTAAAACCATGTCTGAAATGAAAAAGAACAGACAAGCCAATGGTGAAGGTTTTTATCTTGCTCCAACTCATCCGGAAGTGGATGCCCATCTCCAGAAAGTTTTAACTGAATTATTACAAAATTATAGCTTGGATGGAATCCACTTCGATTATATCCGGTATCATGATCTGAGCTGGGGAATGAACCCAATCGGGCTCAAATTTTTCCTGAATTATAACAGTAGTATACCCGGGTTGTCATCTCTCGAAGTGAAACAAAAGCCATCCTTTGCGGAATATAAGCGATCGTCTATTACAGGATTTATCAGCAAAGCATCCACCCGCATAAAAGCATACCAACCGGATTGTATCATTTCCGCGGCGGTAAAACCCAATTTATTCAATGCCCGGAATACCTTTGGCCAGGAATGGGATGTGTGGCTCGCCGGTGGATATATTGACTGGGCTGTGCCCATGAATTACACCATGGACTTAAGTACATTTGATAAGAATATCCAGATCATGAAAAACAATCTTCCGGATAAATACATGGAACGGATTGTCATGGGAATTGCCACCTATAACCAGAATGCGAGAAATGCCGGGAGAAAGATTTACCATACCGGGAAAAATGATTTTGGCGGTATCAGTATTTTTTCCTATACTGTATTTCAGGATCAACCGTCCTATGCCAATAAGTTGATCAAATATTTGAAATAATTTTATACTCAATTTGGAGTTATAAATTTCTCGAACCATTCATCCACCAACTGGAACAGAACTAACCTGCAAGAATTGGCAGATCGAAGCCGCCTATCGCATGATTCAACATAATTTGGATCCGGATGTGGCTGAAGCGCCCGATGAACTCATTGTGTATGGCGGAAAGGGGAAAGCAGCCCGTAATTGGGAATGTTATGACGCCATTCTTGAAACCTTGAAAAGACTTGAACCGGATGAAACCTTACTTGTTCAGTCCGGAAAACCTATTGGTGTGGCCAAGACACACACAACATCACCGAGAGTTTTGATCGCCAATTCCAATCTTGTTCCCAATTGGGCGAATTGGGAGCATTTCAACGCATTGGAAAAAGAAGGTCTCATGATGTATGGCCAGATGACGGCTGGAAGTTGGATCTACATCGGTACGCAGGGCATTCTTCAAGGGACATACGAAACATTCGTTGCTGCGGCAAAAACCCACTGGAATGCGGATTCATTAGCGGGTAAACTCACCTTAACGGCTGGCCTAGGTGGAATGGGGGGTGCACAGCCTTTGGCGGTTTCCATGGCTGGTGGCGTATCCATTAATATTGAAATTGACCCATGGCGAATCCAGCGACGGTTGGAGACTAGGTATTTGGATAAATCCACCGATAATCTTGATGAAGCCATTAAATGGGCGCAGGAAGCCATGGAGGCCAAAAAACCGCTCTCTATCGGCTTGCTGGGGAATGCGGCTGATCTGGTACCGGAATTTGTAATACTGGGGATCGTTCCAGACTTGGTGACAGACCAAACATCGGCTCATGATGAATTAGTGGGATATATTCCAAACAATTATACCTTCGATGAAGCTAATGCGCTTCGTGAGTCGGATCCGAAAAAATATGTTGAAGAATCTGTTCGCGCTATGGGGGAGCATGTCCAGGCAATTCTCGATTTGAAAGCCAAAGGATCCATTGCATTTGATTATGGAAATAATCTTCGTGCCCAAGCTGTGAAAGCCGGTGTGAAGAATGCATTCGATTATCCTGGATTTGTACCGGCATACATTCGACCACTTTTCTGTGAAGGGAAAGGACCATTCCGTTGGGTTGCATTGTCCGGTGATCCGGAAGATATTTATAAAACCGATCAAAAAGTTTTGGACATGTTTCCGGAAGATGAAGCATTATGCCGCTGGATTAAAATGGCACAGGAACAGGTGCAGTTCCAGGGATTGCCCTCAAGAATCTGTTGGCTGGGTTATGGTGACAGGGCCAAATTTGGATTAGCCTTAAATGAAATGGTTCGCTCTCGTGAATTATCTGCTCCTATCGTGATTGGGAGAGATCATCTCGATTGTGGTTCTGTGGCATCTCCAAATCGAGAGACAGAAGCCATGAAAGATGGTACGGACGCCGTGGCTGATTGGCCTTTACTCAATGCCATGGTTAATATTGCCGGAGGAGCGACTTGGGTGTCCTTTCATCATGGTGGCGGCGTAGGCATGGGTTATTCACTTCATGCTGGACAAGTGATCGTTGCCGACGGAACAGATGAAATGGATTCCCGGCTCAAATCAGTATTAACAAACGATCCTGGAATGGGGATTTATCGTCATGCAGACGCTGGCTATGAAGATGCTATCGAGAATGCCAAGAAATGGAATGTAGATGTACCGATGATGAAAAAGGATTAGAATTTTGGAATTAGGATTAAGAATAAGAAAAATTCTTTGCGGTACTTGGTGTTCTTAGTGGCTAAAAAATAAAATGAATTCATTAAAACTCACAAACATCGGTCAATTGGTCACTTATGATTCCCCGCGGGATGAAATGGTTGTTCTCGAAAATACCGAGATCGGCATTGAAGGAAACACAATTGTTGAGATCGGTGCAAATCTGGGTGACGCTGACCAACTCATCAATTGTAACCAAAAACTCGTCACACCGGGATTTGTAGATCCACACACCCATCCCGTTTTCTTGGATGGACGAGAAGATGAGTTTGCTATGCGGCTCCAGGGTGCCACTTATGAAGAGATTGCAGAAGCCGGCGGCGGGATCATTAATAGCATAAACGGTATCCGGAATTCATCTGAATCTGATCTTATTTCACCGGTTAAAACCCGCATGGACAGGTTCCTTTCTTTGGGCACAACAACGGTAGAATGTAAAAGTGGATATGGATTAAATACAAAGTCAGAACTAAAATCACTTAAAGTGATAGATGAAGTGAATCAAGCCCATAAAATTGACATGATTCCTACCTTCATGGGTGGACATGCATTCCCGCCGGAATTCAAAAATGATCATGATGCCTATGTTGATTTAATTTGTAATGAAATGATTCCCGCCGTTGCGAAGCAAAGCATTGCCAAATTCAATGATGTCTTTTGTGAGAATGGCTATTTCTCGTTTGAGCAATCTAGGCGAATCCTGAATGTGGGAAAAGAACATGGACTTATGCCACGCATCCACGCCGATGAATTTGAAGATTCCGGCGCAGCGAAATTAGCAGGGGAGTCCGGTTCAATCTCTGCAGACCATCTTATGGCTGTGAGTGATGTAGGTATCCGGAAAATGGCTGAAAACGGTGTGATTGCAACTTTACTTCCCGGAACCACATTCTTTCTAGGAAAATCGGGATATGCGCCCTATCAAAAATTGAAAGATGCCGGTGTCGAGGTTGCATTAGCCACGGACTTTAATCCTGGAAGCTGCCACATCCAGTCCATGCCCTTTATTTTATCCTTATCCTGTATCGCTATGAAAATACCCGTTCTGGAGGCCATTAAAGCTGCAACCTTTACATCAGCAAAATCTTTGTTTTTAAATGACACTGTTGGGTCTATCGAAATTGAGAAAAAAGCGGATATCATTGTTTGGGGTATTGAACGAGCAGTCCAGATTCCTTATTTGGTGTCGGATCATCAAATTCAGAATGTCGTTAAAAACGGGGTGATTATTTCTTAACTTTTTGTCCTGCCAGCCCTCTCGTTGATTGGGAGCAGGCTGGCGAATTTTCCGGAATGACAGCTTTGTTTTTTCATTCTGTCATTTTCGGATTGATCGGTAATCCAGTTAAAAATAATGGAAGGACAAAAATTCCTTTTTTACCCCTTGATTCACCGTCGGGTGGTGGTGTAAAATCCCTGTGAACTTTTTGAACAGAAAGATGCAATCTAAACGAATTCTAATTGTTGTGCTCTTTGCGCTTTTGATTGGAACAAACGGTCTCTGGGCTAATTATGCTTTTAAGAAAAAAGTAAAAACTGTTTGTCAATCATACCGGGTCATGGTCGAATCAACCCAGTTTACCCTTGGGGAGAATGAATTTTCAATTGATCTTGAAAGTGGCCGAAATAATTTTGAAATGGTGATGCTTGTAGGTTTTGCTGCGGCAGGACATGCGATAGAACATCAAATTCAAATGGGTAAGGCAAATGCTTATACGCCGGAAACTGTGACGGTTAATGTTGCGGTTCCAATATCAAAGGGCGAAACAAATATGTTTATAGCCACGTGTTCGAAACAAATGGCCATTGAGTTAGCCAACGGAACAATGGAATCATCCGATTTCATGCAAAAAATAAAAATGGAAATACAATAAGGAGTTTACTATGCCTGATCCTAATTCACTAATGGGACTATTAACACAATACGCCCGCGCTGTTGGCTGGTCCATTGCTGCTGCGGTCGGTTTTGCTTTTGGCATCGGAATTGCGTTAAAAGTTTTTGATTGGTTATCCACAGAAATCGATGAATGGGAAGAGATAAAAAAAGGGAACATGGGTGTTTCCTTGATCTTTGTATCTCTGATCGTCATGGTTGGACTGCTGGTCCATAAAGTGATCTAATTTACTATAACATATCATTTAAAAGATAAGCCTTCTCGGTTTCGGGGAGGCTTTTTGATTTTTTTATGTGATGGGGCACCTAGCCAATCCTTCAATTCGGCAGGGAACTCAAATTTGGCCACATATGGACTGTAGTGGTTAACTAAACAATGGTTAACAAGATTTTGTCTTTTACTTGGCAAATCTTGGGGGCTTAATTTTTTTAAGGGTCATGACTAGTTTAGCGGTTTATTTCGAAAGATTTCGAGTAATATTTGGTAGATATTTTCATGCCTGTAATTGAACCTAAACTCACTT
>DQOT01000369.1 GCA_015658495.1 Fidelibacterota bacterium
TATCTTCCAAACGATGGCTCTCCTTACCCAAGGGATTTCATTATCGATGAAAGTGGAATTATTCAGTATGCCAACAACGAAATTGATACGGAATGGATGCTGATTATCTTAAATGAATTACTGGGAAACCAGGAAATAGAATTGACAGTTCCGTATTCAGAAAACTGGAATATGATTGGTCTTCCTCTTTCCGTTGAAAATCCTGATGCCCAGTTTTTATTTCCAGAATCTGTAGAAAATACCTTGTTCACTTTTACAGAAGGTGGATACTCTCAGGAGTCTATTTTGAATTCCGGAATCGGTTACTGGCTGAGATTCCAATCTGATGGGACATCCACAATTTCAGGACAATCACTGGATGAATTATCCATTGAATTGACACATGGCTGGAACATGATTTCAGGAATTTCACAAACGGTAAATGTCAGTTCCATTTACGATCCTGATCAGTTAATCATCGATGGAACAGTGTACGGCTTTAATGACGGTTACGAACCGACTGAAACAGTCGAACCGGGGCAGGGGTATTGGATCAGAAGTTCTGGAAATGGCACCATAACCCTAACTTCCTCTATTCATTAAATAGTTCGTTTCCAAGGTTCTTTCTTGTAAAAGATTAATGGGATGAAATATTTTACATTTATTCTCTTTTCAATCAGTATTGCCACAACACAATTGGTGAAACCTGTTGAAAACGATACTCTGAATTATACGCACGTTTATTTTGAGTGGGAACAGATTCCCGGTGCTAAGTCCTACCAAATTCAAGTAGCTGGAAACGATTCAGCTGAATTTCAAAATCCTCTAATTGAACGAGTAGACTCTACTTTATTATTAATCATTGAAGATGGACTTGAATGGGATAAGACTTACCAATGGAGGATCAGGGAAATTGCTGATAATGATAGCTATGGACCCTGGAGTGAAAGTTGGAGTTTTTATATTCTGCCATTACATCCAGAATTATCTTCTTTCAACATAGTAATATATGATTCATCCGGAGTTCAGCCCGGAATTACCATCATGGATTGGCTTGGGTCAGGATTAATCTATGCGATAAATGTCTACGGTGATCCAGTTTGGTTTATCGATAGTGATGTGGAATGGAATAACGGAATGGACTACAAAGTTCAATTTACCTATTTTCTGGAAAATGGGAATTTTATCGGTCTTGCTGATGGCAGGGAAAGTAATGAACCCGGAAGAGTATTTGAGATGAACATCGAAAATGAGCTTGTCTGGCAAGGACCATCTGAACTGGAGGGGATTGGAGTACATCATGATGTATTCCCCATGCAAAACGGAAACATCATTGCGCTCACCTCCCAGGATACGTTACTCCCCGTTCCTGAAGAAATTGAACTCCCCGAAACTTACATGTATATTGATTCTCTACCCTGGCAGGGTGATCGAATCGTGGAATGGAATAGGGATGGTGTTGAAGTGTGGAGCTGGAGTGTCTTCGATCATTTCAGCTTTGTTGATTGGAATCCCAATCTGTATCAGGATTTATTATATACTCACCCAATTCCTGCAGATTTCCATTACGAATGGACCCATAGCAATACTGTCTGGTATGACCCCATTGATAATGCAGTGTACCTCTCTGTACGGAATATGTCACGAATTACAAAAATTGACTATGATACCGGTAATATTATCTGGAATATGGGTCAAGAAATGCCAAGCGGAGATGTAACAGTCGGTACAGATCTTGGGTTTTCCTGGCAGCACTCTGTAAAGATGCTTGACAATCAAAATTTAATGATGTACGATAATGGAAACGAAAACGATCCTTTTTATTCCCGGGGTTTAGAAATATCTTTCACAGAAACTGATTCAATCCCAGATACAGAAATTGTGTGGGAATATAAACTTCCGGATAGTGTCAGCAGTGGCTTGATGAGCGATTGCGACCGCCTTCCTAATGGAAACTCATTGTTGACTTCTACAACCAGCAATCAGATCCTGGAAGTATCACCGGATTCTGTAAAAGTATGGGAACTGCTTCCATTCCAGGAGGGATCCACGTTTCGTTCAGAACGCATCCCCGGCCTTTTTCCGCAGGCATTCAGTGTTATTCAACCTGACTTTATTGATGAAGGATTCGGACCGACAATTTATCTACCTAGCGGGGAGACAACACTGGAATATGAGATCCATAATGAAGGGTGGATGAATGAAACCTATGAGTACAGCATCATCGATAATTTAGGCTGGTTCTCCGAAACCGGGACAATTGAAATATCTCCCGGTGTATACGCAATAATACCAATGAGCGGAGTTATCTTTGACTCTGGAATAATTGATACCCTGATGTTCACAGTAATACCTCAGCATGCTCCTCTTCGGTATAAGGTTGATACGCTTTTTGTTAACAGCCAATTATTTAACGCTGTTGGTAATGTTTTCCCCCAGAAATTCGAATTATTTCCAGCCTTTCCCAACCCTTTCAATCCGTCAACAACAATACAATTTGCTGTAGAAACGATGCACACATCGACCTTAAAGGTGTATGACATCAACGGCCGTTTGGTAAAAACCATCGTTGATGAGAAACTTGATCA
>DQOT01000258.1 GCA_015658495.1 Fidelibacterota bacterium
CAGATGAAGCCAATGCAAAATTCACAGTTGCACCTCCTTCGCCAACATTTACGGTTTTGCTCGATGAGCGATATCCAATAAAAGATGCTTTAACGCTGTAAGATCCAGAAGCAACTCCACTAATGGAATAAGCCCCGGATGCATCTGCTGCAGCACCCATATTTGTACCTTCGACAGTGACATTCGCGCCTGCAAGACCATTACCATTTTCATCGGTAACAGTCCCAGAGATGGTTTGCCCTATGGCGAAGGAGAGATTGAGGATTAGGAAAATCCAGAAGGATTTTTTCATAGTTTGTTCCTTTGGTTTGTTTGTTGTGGAATGATATGACACGAATGTCAATCCCTTTAATCTATTAGAATGGAATGACAGATTCAAGAAATTCCTTAAACCATAGATTAAGGTTATATTTTAGTAAAATAGAATAAGTCTAATTTTTATAAATAAAGATTTTTGCCGGTGAGCCATCTTTTCTAAAACCGCGATACATGCCCGCCGTGTTGAACGGCATGGAAATTTCTCCGTTTGAATCCATGGCAATCACGCCACCTTCTCCTCCGCGCTCGGATAATTTACCGATCACTTGCCGTGCCGCTTCGCCCACAGTAGTGTTTTCATATTCCATCATGGCAGAAATATCATAAGCCACATTGCCGCGAATAAAATATTCGCCCTGCCCGGTTCCGGAAACAGCACAAGTTTGATTATTGGCATAGGTACCAGCACCAATGATGGGACTGTCTCCGATACGTCCCCACTGTTTGTTGGTGAGTCCGCCCGTAGATGTGCCTGCAGCCAGATTTCCATGTTTATCCAAGGCAACGCAGCCAACGGTGCCGTGTTTTTTTGCCTGAGTCTTTTTCAGACTGTCCCAGCGTCGCTGGGTATAAAAATAAATTGGATCAACGACCTCAAGATTCTGCTCTTGGGCAAATTTATCTGCCCCATCCCCGGAGAGCATCACATGCCAGGTTTCTTCCATGACTTTCCGGGCAGCAGATATTGGATTTTTCACTGTTTTGACACCTGCCACAGCACCAGCCATTAGATTGCTTCCATCCATGATGCTAGCATCCAGTTCGTTGGTGCCGGCATTGGTAAAAACCGCTCCTTTTCCTGCATTAAATAATTCCGAATCTTCCATGACCCGGATTGTGACCTCTACCGCATCTAAAGAAGTTCCACCATTTTTCAGGATTGTATATCCTGTGTTTAGTGCTTCAGCGAGTTTGAAGCGGTATGCCAATTCCTTTTCAGCTGTCATGTTTTCCCGGGTGATGGTTCCTGCACCGCCATGAATGGCTATAGCAAAATTCGATTGAGTTTCATTAGGCCCTAATAAAATTGCGAGGCCGATTATGGTCCATAATCCAATTGTGACTTTTAACTTAAAATCCATTACATGTTATCCTGAATTGCGGATTGTAATTGATCGATGGATACCCGATCCTGCTTTTGGTTATCCCGATGGCGAAGGGTGACAGTGTTGTCTTCTGTGGATTGATGATCAACTGTTATCCCGAAAGGTGTCCCTGCTTCATCCTGCCGGTAATAGCGCTTTCCGATGGAGCCCTGTTGGTCGTACAATACTTTGAAATGGGGTTTCAACATGTCCATGATTTCCCGGGCTTTTTCAGGTAATCCATCTTTTTTCACTAAGGGACAGATCACTGCTTTCACCGGTGCCAATCTTGGGTGGAGCCTCATCACCACACGGTTATTTTCTTCATCTTCCCAATAGGCATCCGCCATAATGGTAAGGAGCATTCGATTTAATCCAGCAGAGGTTTCTATGATATAAGGGAGGAATCGTTCATTGTTGGGCTGATCAAAATAGGTGAGATTTTTTCCCGAGAATTCCTCGTGCCGTCTCAAATCAAAATCAGTTCTGTTATGAATCCCTTCAATTTCTGACCAGCCAAATGGAAATTCATATTCGATATCCCAGGCTTCCTTGGCATAATGAGCCAATTCATTTTCACCATGCTCATGGTACCGCAATTTGGATTCTGTGATTCCCAATGCTTCTGAATAAAAACGGAATCTTTTTTCTTTCCATTCCTGCATAATGTCATCATCGGTGCCGGGCTTGACAAAATATTGCATCTCCATTTGCTCGAATTCCCGGGTGCGGAAAATAAAATTCCGGGCAACAATTTCGTTCCTGAAAGCTTTCCCGATTTGGGCGATCCCGAATGGTACTTTCATGCGCATAGCACCCTGGACTAAAAGATAATTCACATAGATTCCCTGGGCGGTTTCCGGGCGGAGAAATGCTTCCGTCCCTGTTTCTTCCACAGGACCCACGTGTGTTTTGAACATGAGATTAAATTGACGAGGTTCCGTGAGATTTCCCGTGGTGCCGCATTTCGGACATTGAACTTCTTCCCATTTTAAAGATGAATAATCTTCAGAAAATTCATCAGCACGGTACCGCGTTTTACAGTGTTTACAGTCTATCAGCGGATCATTAAAAGCATCCACATGGCCGGATGCTTCCCAAATCTTCGGATGCATAAGAATTCCACTATCCAGCCCAACAATATTCTCATGAACCTGTGTCATTTCTTTCCACCAGAGCTGAGAAATATTATTTTTTAATTCAATCCCCAGCGGACCATAATCGTACACAGCGGAAAATCCACCATAAATTTCAGAAGATTGGAAAATGAAACCCCGCCGTTTGCACAGGGACACTATTTTTTCAATGGTTTTATCCATAATTTTAAAAAACAGACTCGTACATTGAGCCTGTCGAAATGTATGTAAAAAGTACCCTTCGACAAGCTCAGGGAACTTTTATCCGGTTTTAAAAAATCAATCCATCTTTTGAAGTTCTTTTTCAATTTCATCATCGAATGGAACTCCAGATGGGACGGAAATTACCCCTGAAGGTGTGTCTTTGGGAGTTCTTATGTAGAAAATAAGAAATGAAATTCCGATCATTCCGGCTAAAACCGGGGTCACCCAAACCATGAGGTTAAATCCTTCCGCCTTTGGGACAGCTAATATTCGTTCACCGTACAATCCGATGTAATAATCTAGGATTTCTTGTTTTGTTTTTTCCATGGCAACGAACCGCTCAATTTGTTCTTCCATTTCCGGATTATGATCCAGGACATAAACGGTACCAGCCCAGCAGCAGGGAGAGATGAGACTTTGTTTAATGTCTGTTGCCAGATCCGTTTCGGCGGATAATACTAAAAAAGAGAACATTAAAAGTATTATGAAATGTCTTGGTGTTTTTTTCAATGAATTGAAACTCATTTTCTAAAACCGTTAAAATGGTTCCCTTACTAAGTTGTTAATTGTCCCACGTTTAGAATCGTGGGTTTCTTTGTTTCGTGATATAAATCTTGTACATCTCATTATATCAATCACCTGCTGGTGCAATCTTTGTTGTTATTCTCCATTTGCTCAAGTTAATAAGCACAACCCATGAATATTCATGGGAGCAAGGTAACCAAACACATTGAACCGTTTTAACGGTTTATAGACACTCATTTTTTCTTCTTTTTGGTGGCTTTCCGCCTCTGTTTTTGTCGTGGTGTTGCAAGGCGTTTTTTGTTAATTAATTCCACCGCTTGAGCCAATGTAACACCCTCCGGCGTTAAGTCCCTTTTCAAAGAAACATTCACTTTTCCATCAGTGATGTAAGGTCCAAAGCGGCCGTCTTTCACCGCCAAGGATTCCCCCGTGTCCGGATGATCGCCAATGGTGCGGAGTTCTATGCTTCTCTTATTCCGATTGGCGAGCAATTCCACAGATTTCTCAACGGTCACATCCAAAGGTGTTTCCGGTCCGCGGAGGGTGGCATTTTGTTTGCCACACCGAATGTAAGGGCCAAAGCGTCCATAGTCCGCTGTGATAGGTTCTCCGGTTTCCGGATGGACACCTACAGTTCTTGGGAGTGCTAAAAGTTTAAGTGCATATTCAAGATCCACATCAGATAGTGAATATGTTTTTGGAATCCCCTTTCGTGTTTTGGAATCCCCTAATTGAACATAATGGCCATAAGGTCCCTTCTTGATCCAAATCGGTTCGCCCGATTCCGGATGATCCCCTAGAGGCTCATCTTCTACCACTTCTTCATTGAAAATATTTTCAATGGCTTCTAAGGTCAGATCACCAAAATAGATCTTATCCGGGATGGATCGGGTGTTTTCCCCCCGGCGGAGATAAGGGCCAAATCTGCCAATTCGTCCTTCCGTAGATTCGGCAATTTCTTCCGGCATTTCAATGATGCAAGCTGCAGGAATATCCACTTTTTCATCTAGCATTTTTTCTAATCCTGCAAAGCGTCCCCCGCCACGGTAAAAGTTGGTCATAAAAGGAAGTGCTTTCAATTCTCCCCGGGAGATCTCGTCTAATCCATTCTCCATTTTTGCTGTGAATTGTTTATTCACCAGGTTAGTGAAATGATTTTCAAGCAATTGGGTCACCGCCAACCCCAAAAAGGTAGGAGAGAGTTTTCCACCGTTTCTATCCACATATGCACGGCGAACAATGGTTCCCATAATGGAGGAAAAAGTAGAAGGCCGGCCAATCCCATTTTCTTCCAATGTTTTTACAAGCGATGCTTCCGTGTATCGCGCTGGTGGTTTCGTAGTGTGTGACTCTGAATTTAGTTCTTTACAGTTTAATGCTTCGCCTTTAGTCAATGCCGGTAAGACCCGTTCTTTGTTTGCTAAATCTTTATCAGGATTATCTCGTCCTTCCACATAAACACGCATGTAACCGGGGAATAGGATCACCTGTCCGTTAGCACGAAATTCTGTTTTCTGATTCTGAATAGTAACAGCCGTTTGTTTCAGTTTTGCTGGTGTCATTTGGCTGGCCACCGTTCGCTTCCAGATAAGGTCATACAATTTGGCTGCATCTTTACCCAACGTTTTTTCTACCTCAGTAACAGAACAAAAAACACGGTGGGCTGGACGAATGGCCTCATGGGCTTCCTGGGCATTTTTTACTTTGGTGGCATATCGAATCGCCTTCCCGGGAAGATAATCATCCCCATATAGATCCTGGATGACTTGCCGGGCTCCGGCAATGGCTTCTTCCGATAAATTTGTGGAATCGGTTCGCATATAGGTGATAAAACCATTCTCATAAAGTTGCTGTGCTGTGCGCATAGTTTGGCGCGCAGAATTTCTCAATTTCCGCGCCGCTTCCTGCTGGAGTGTACTGGTTGTGAAGGGCGGTTTGGGGTTGGATGTTCTTGGCTTTTCTACAATTTTGGTTACGGTCCAATCGCTGGAATCCAGTTCTTTAACCAATGCATCCGCCTGCGATTCGGTAAGCAGAAGAACATCCTTGTTTTTCAATGCACCCGTTTCTGGATCAAAATCGTTGCTGGATGCGATCCTGGCTCCGTCCACTCGAATCAGTGTGGCATGAAAGATATTTGAGTCGCCATTTTTATTCAAGGTAGCTTTTAAATCAAAATAAGTTGACCGCAGAAATTTTACCCGTAGTCGATCCCGGTCCACAATGATTTTTACCGCCGCCGATTGAACCCGTCCAGCCGATAAGGTTGTGGTAACAAATTTCATATTGCTCTGAAGTGTAGCCCATAAAACTGGGGAAACCTTGTACCCTACAAGTCTGTCGATCACGCGGCGGGCTATTTGGGCATCTACAAGATTTTGGTCAATCTCTCGGACATTATTCATCCCTTCAACAATACCGGCTTTGGTGATTTCGGTGAATTGGACACGTTCCAATTTTTCTTCCGGGACTTCACTGGCGAGATGAGCCGCAATGGCTTCACCTTCACGGTCCGGATCCGTCGCGATCAGGACACGATCAGCACTTTTTGATTTTTTACGAAGTTCTGTGATAAATTTTTTCTTATCGGGCAGGATGGTGAGTTTGATCTCAAAATCTTTGTCAATATCAATCCCTAATTCTTTGGTCGGGAGATCTTTCACGTGTCCTACGCAGGAAATAACCTCGTAGTCATTCCCCAAGTATTTCTGGATCGTTTTGATCTTAGTGGGTGATTCAACGATCAGTAATGGTTTTTGGCTCATTTAATGAATGTCCTGTTTTGTTTTACGAAATCGAGCTTCTCCCGCCCGCGTATATAATATAATGGGAAAAAATTCAGTTTGTCAATTTTCTTAATTTTTCTAAGAGACCTTTTTGTGAAACTGATTCCTGTTCTCCCTTTTCAAGATATTTCAAAACAACGGAGTTTGATTCCATTTCTGTTTCTCCCAGGATGATGGCAAACTTTGCACCGGATCTATTGGCTTCCCGCATTTGAGATTTCATACTCCGGCGGACGGGATCGGAAATAACGCTAAATCCAGCTTGTCTTAATTTGTTTGAGATTGAGAGTGTTGTGGTAATGCCATCTTCATCTAAGCAAACAAAATAAATATCAGTTTTTGATTCAATACTCTGTTCACCCGATTCATCCATGGCGATGAGGAACCGTTCCATTCCCGCTGCAAAACCGATAGCCGGTGTGGCTTTGCCACCCAGCGTTTCCACGAGCCCGTCATAGCGACCGCCACCGAGAAGTGCATCCTGTGCACCCAAAACCGGTGATGTAAATTCAAAAACTGTTCGGGAATAATAATCCAATCCGCGAACCAGTTTTAAGTTGATTGAAAAAGGAATATTTATAGCTTTCAGGAAATTCTGGAGGGACTCAAAGTGCGCCTTATCTTCATCCGTATAACAATCAGATACGGTAGGCGCATCGTCCAATAATTTTTGTTCATGTTCTGCTTTTGTATCTAAAATACGAAGTGGATTGGTTTCAAATCGCTTCCGGCTCGTTTCAGAAAACTGGGCGAGATTTGGACGAATAAAATCTTTCAATGCTTCCCGGTAGGCTGTGCGACAGTCTGGCGAACCGATGCTATTCAATTGCAATGTAGAATCGCTATTTAATCCACATTCTGATAAAATGTGCCAGGCGATGGCAATGATCTCGGCATCCTGTTCCGGGTGTCCGGAGCCAAATGCTTCCACACCAAACTGGTGGAATTGCCGTTGCCGTCCTTTTTGCGGACGTTCTCTACGAAAGAGAGGCCCCATATAATAAAGTCGCTGAACCGGTGCTTGTCCGCCCAAATTATGTTGGATATAGGCGCGAACCACGGAAGCGGTCAATTCCGGACGAAGGGTGAGACTGGTGCCATCTTTGTCTTCCCAACTGTACATTTCCTTGGAAACAATATCTGTATCTTCGCCGACGCTGCGAGAAAAAAGCCGTGTTTCTTCAAAAACCGGTGTCCGGATTTCTTCATATCCAAATTGATTGCAAACGGATCGGACAATCTGTTCCAATCGCTGCCATTTTTGGGAATCTGCCGGCAGTATATCGTGGGTGCCTTTGATGCTCCGAATTTGGCTCATGCACTGTTTTCCGTAATGGATGCCACGAGATCAGATGCTTTTTCAACTGCATCTTCAGGGACAAAAATCCGAACAACATCGCCGGGCAGACTCGCAGCTTCTATGGCAAATGCGGATGAAAACCAATCCATCTTGAGATAGTAAGGGACGCTATTTTTATCCAATATTTCAGCGGCCATGTCCGCATACACTTTTCCCTGGAACGGTGGTAGGGCAGACCAGGTCATTTCCGGGATGGGGAGATCCAACACACAAGCATCAATGAGAGATACGTTGCAATCGCCACATTCTTTGATGTGATTTAAATATTCGGCATGGCATTCGGGACAGATCATGATAACTCCAATTTCGGGGTTTGAATTTCCATCAATGTTGGTGCGAGTTCAATTGAAGAATTACAATCTCGGCCCGGAGAATACACCGGATTTTTTCTCTATCTTTATGTCTTTCAAGGTGGGTGATTTTACATTGAGTTTGAAATTGATGCCCTGACCTAGTCCTGATGGGGTCCAGTGTAAGGATAATTCCCAACAGTGCAAATCACGGTGAATAGAAAATGAATGGCTCACAAGATCACGTAGGATCAAATCAAACCGGGCACGATAGGATACGCGCCATTTTTGGGTCACATTGATGGAAGAATTTGTGTTGACCCAAAAAGTCTTTCGGGGATTCGCTGGATTAGTTGCAGAATAAGAATAACTCAAACTAATATTGGTTTTCCACAAATTTTTATTGTTCAAAGTATTCCGCATATTTTTGAGAGGATTGATCAATCCAGGTCCGGCCAGGTCTTCGTCTACCTCGGTGGTATCTTTTGCCTCTTCTTCCTCAATTTTCCCAGCCCATCTTTTTCCGGAGAATCTAAATCCTGTGGACAAACGAGCGGAGGTGAGTCGTGGCTCTATAAATCCATTCTCATTCAAATTGAATTCAGCGATTCGTTTTTTCCTGTCCGTATTATATTTGTAAAAATCATGGGTCATGTTCAAATCCAAATTCAATTTCCCGGCAATCTTGGAACGGACCGTAGAACGGAGATTGGATAAATTCATGGAGTCGGCCGCAAAATTATAACTGCTGCTCATTCGCCAACTCAACAGATCCACTTTTTTTTCTTCATCACCTTTTTTTACTTTTGCCTGGAACACATTGTTCAAACTAAAAGACATGGATTTTCGTTCAGATCGCGGTGTATTGCCTGCCATGGTGCCGGCGAATTTGTCATGATAATATTCCTTCCCGGTGGAATCTGTTTCGGTGATCACATATCCCAGGTCTTTCCCAAAAAGTGGCTTGGAAAAATCCGGCGTCCACGAATATCCGATGGAAGGTGACATAACATGCCGAACCGCCCTGACAGGTCCAAACGGGATGGGGAAAAGTCCATAGATCTGGGTATTGGTATTCATGGAGAAGGAGCCCGTAGTCCGGGCGGCGAATCCCTGTTTTTCAAATTTGGTGAATGAATGCGTGGAATCATTCCAATCTCCATCAAATGATTCATCCACCCACACGGATTTCAGATTCATGCTGGGATTCACTGAAATATATTTGAAAACCTTTTGCGGCGCATTGATAGAGGATGTATGAACCCAACCGCTATTTTGTTCATTTTGGGTAACCAGTTTTCCTGTGGAATCCATCCAGCCGAAAGAATTGGAACTGTCAATATATACCGATTCATAATAGTCACGATCCTTATTGTTAAAACTTAAACCGTAATTCCAGGTGATGGTGTTGTACCATTTTTTATCCTTTGCCAGTGTGGGGACCAGGTTACTTTGTCCGTGGCGAAAAGAGAATTTTGGAAAGGTGCGGTTCACAATGTTAAGCTGTGTTCCCGCCTTGGTGGGTGTTACATAATATGCGCTGAATGGATTTATTTTATCATCAATAAGCAGATCTCGGTTGGAATAATAACTGCCACTGAAAGAATTCTTTGCCTTGGGCCATCGTTTAGAATAAGAGACATTTGAGATTGCTTTTTGGTTCATGCGGTCTGCTTCAGAATGACCATATTTTTTACTGAAATCGTAATCACCGCTGCTGGAATAGGTCACATTGGCATTGAAAGATTGATTATTTCGCAACTTTTGTGTGTGGTTCCAGCGGATATTTGTACTGCTTCTCCGTGTTTCTGTAATGTCAGAAATATTTTTTGAATCGGTCAAATGCTGCTGATTTCGAATGGACAAGCCACCATTGAATTTGTACCGCATCCGGTAGGCATTATTGATTTTGAATACAGCCCCTTCCCGGTCACCAAAATCTACCAGAAACTTCGAATCCCAGAATTCACTGGGCGCCCAATAAAACCCCAATCCTTGCAAGTATTGCCCCCGGTTTTTGGTCTCGCCATAGGATGGCATGATCCAGCCTGAATGGCGCTGTCCCCCCTTGTGGGGGAAAATCCCCAGCGGAATACCGAAAATTGGGATTTGCCCCAAGTGAAGAATGATAGGCCGGGCGATGACAACGTCGTTTTGAATAACTTTCATTTTTGTGGATTCAAAATGGAAATGAGCTGTATCAAGGTCACAGGTTGTATAGGTTGAATTTTCAATAAAGAAAACTTTTTCAGTTTCGTTCCGGATCTGGTTCCCGGTATAATATCCATCATCCGCCTTGGTGTGTCCTTTGGTGATGCGGCCTTTCCGCGTATCCAAATTATAGGTTATAGCATCGCCGCTCATGGGATCTTTCCCTTTTTCTTTTATAATGGGAAAGATGGGTTCACTCAAGGTATCACCTTCCAATTTCGGGAGCGCGTTCAGCATATTGGTTTGCCAATTCACCGTAACAAATCCTGCTTCGAGATTCGTCTTTTCGTGCTTGATATTGGCATGGCCTTCAAAATCTGTTTCTTCATCTTTCAGCCGATATTGGATCCTGTCTGCTGCATAGATGATGGGAAAATCCAAATCATTGGAAACGGAATCGGGGATATATTTCCCCTCGGAACCGCCAATGATTCGCAGCTGATCCAATTCATCATTTAGGAATGTCATAATGATGGTATCGCCGGAAGCATTGTTCTTGCCCTGGTAAATGGAATCATCGAACACGTGATAAAATGTTTTGGCCATGCCTTCGATCCGCAAGGAATCCAAAATGCCCTCCTTGAAAAAACTGGTGAGCAGGGAGCCTTCCATAATATCTTGGAAGTCCAGGGTGTCGCCAAAAGTTAGGGAATCATGTTTCGATTGTTGATATCCGTTTACAGGCGTCAGGGCAAAGGCCTTTTTCGGAATGTGAAGTTTTTTTAATTCCTCTTCAGAGTAGGTTAACACAATTTTTTCTCCTGAAAGAATTCTGCCATTGTCTTTGATTTCCGGCTCGATCTCTAAAATGGTAATCTCATCGGAGCGATCGTATCTCGCCATTCCGCAAGTGGCAATCCGGGATGAATCTTGTATCATGACATTTCCAATAGCCGTGTAGGAAACACCATCTTTTTCAGGATCTTTCTGGTATTCGATGCGGTTCGCAGTAATGATTTGGCCTTTTTGTTTAAGGGTGACATTGCCAAGCGCCACACCGCTGTCCTGTTCAGTAAACACGGTGATGGAGTCTGCTTTCAGGTCATAATCCTGATCCCAGACATGGGGATTCCCAATGCTTAAGATCCGGTCTTCAGCAGAATAGAATTTGAGTGTATCGCAGGTAAGTGTTCTTCCTTCCTGAATGGCTGATACACGCCGGTATAAAATAACAAGTTCATTCCGTTCATAATGATGCCCTTCCTGGCAGTTGAGCGTCAGTGTTCCCTTGGTGAAAACCACATTCCCGGAAATGAATTTGATTGCTTCGCCATTGATGGTTTTGTTTTCCAAAACATTGGCCTTTTTTAAGCGCAGCCTATTATCGGCACTAAAAGAAATCGATATTAATAGAAATATGAAAAATAAATTTTTCCCGTAACTCTGTGAAACCACCCCTGTCTTTCCTTCCTTAAAAAGGAGGGTATTGAGGGGTGGTTTAGAAGAAAAGAGCGGTTTTAAAAAAATCATTTTTTAGAATAACGGTCTTTCCAAAGAGATTTCAGTCTATTTTGGATCCATTCTTCCCGACCCTGATTTGATGGATGGTAATAGGTTTGCGTTTCACCATTGGGGAAATAATTCGCATCAACAAAATGATCCGGGTAAGAGTGAGGGTACTGATAATCTTTGCCGTAATCCATGTCTTTCATTAAATCGGTTGGCGCATTCCGTAAATGCAAAGGGACGGAGGGAGTTCCGGATTCTTTTACCGCTTGCGTGGCCGCTTTAATAGCTTTGTAACTGGCATTGGATTTGGGAGCACTTGCCAAATAAGTTGTAACCTGTGCCAGGATCAATGATGCTTCCGGCATCCCGATCATGTGGACAGCCTGGAATCCCGAGGTAGCCAGGGTAAGTCCGTTTGGATCTGCGTTCCCGATATCTTCCGATGCTAGGATAATGAGACGCCGGGCAATGAATTCCGGTTTTTCGCCACCTTCCAGCATAACAGCCAGCCAATACAATGCAGCATCCGGATCTGACCCGCGAACCGATTTGATGAAAGCGCTGATGGTGTCGTAATGGTATTCCCCTTGTTTGTCATAGATCAAAGTTTTGGATTGAATCGCTTCATCCAAAATTTCTTTTGTTATTTGTCCTTTTCCGCCCATGAGATGACCAGCCACTTCCAAGGTGTTCAGCATTTTCCGGGCATCGCCACCGGAAGATTGAATGAGCAGATCTTTTTCTAAATTTTTTATAGTTATTGAACTTTTGGATAAAATAACATCCTGAGCAAAAGCCTTTTCCAGTATCTTTTTCAAGTGATTCTTTTGTAACGGTTTCAGCGTGAGAACACGACAGCGGGAGAGAAGAGGAGAAATCACTTCAAAAGATGGATTTTCCGTGGTGGCGCCCATGAGCGTAATGGTGCCATCTTCTACAGCGTGAAGTAACGCATCCTGCTGGCTTTTGCTGAAGCGGTGGATCTCATCAATAAACAGGATCGTTTTTTGTCCCATGTCACGATTATTCTTTGCAAATGCGATCACATCCCGGAGATCCTTCACACCACTGGACACGGCTGACATTTCTTTGATTTTTGCGTCAGATGATTTTGCAATCATCCGGGCCAAGGTAGTCTTTCCAGTGCCGGGAGGTCCCCAAAAAATCATGGAAATACTGGCGGACTGACCTATAAGCCGATGAAGAATCTTGCCCTTATCAACGAGGTGTCCCTGGCCACAAAATTCTTCGATGGTCTGGGGGCGAACCCGATCAGCGAGAGGCGGAAGGTGTGTATCGAATAGCGTTTGTGGTGAATTCATAAGACGGTAAATTTACGGCTCTTTTTTAACAGACGAGGAACGAACATAGTATGAAATTCTCTCAAACACTTATCTTATCCGCATTACTGGTTTTTGGCATGGGATGCAATAAAGGAAACACAGAAGAAATGGAAAATGGTTTAATTATTGAAGATCTTGTTGTGGGTGAAGGTACTGAAGCCCAGGATTATAATAAAGTGGTTGTGAACTATACAGGCACACTGGAAGATGGATCTGTTTTTGATTCATCCCTAAACCCCGGACGAGAACCATTCACATTCACACTGGGTGTTGGCGCTGTAATCAAAGGTTGGGACCTGGGTGTGAAAGGCATGAAGGTTGGCGGAAAACGAAAATTAACTATCCCGCCTGAATTAGGGTATGGTGAAAGAAATACGAGTGTGATACCACCCAATTCCACATTGCTCTTTGAAGTGGATTTGCTGGAAGTGGAAGTCTATTAATTTTTAAGAAATAACTTTGCGGAAGCGTGTTTCGACAAGCTCAATAACCGCTCTTCTCTAAAGTTATCTCTTTTTATTGAGCAGATGACTGGACCATTTATAGTTTTTTCACAGAATCAAAAAATGTTATTTTTCATCAAATTAGAAGGATGATTTATTGCCGGGTTAGCTGAGTTGGTTCAAGCGACTGATTCGAAATCAGTAGTAGGTGGGTTCGAATCCCATACCCGGCTCTTTAAAAACAAAAAACCTTGCTACTGGGCGGAGCTTGATATATTTCAAATATTATTACTTCAACAATACCATCTTCCTGGTTTGCCTGAACTCCCCTGCCTGTATCGTATATATATACAACCCAGCACTCACTGGCTGACCCGCATTATTAGCAGCATTCCATTGAACTGATTTGTATCCATCGGTCTGTTGGTCATTTATTAGAGTTTTAACAACACGTCCTATCATATCATAGATGGTGATATTGACATTGCCTTGAATAGGCAGGCCATAATTGATCCTGGTAACAGGATTGAAGGGGTTGGGATAGTTTTGATATAGCGAAAATTTATTTGGTCTTAAATCACCATCATCGACAGCGGAATCTGTCTGCACAAATTTGTATATCGTTCCATCAAATGAACAGATATACAGTTCATTATGCTGGTCTACACCAAAGGAAGTGACGGAATATGGCCCCAAGTCACCAAGGGTACTTACTTCAGGGGGATTTCCTCCTTCGTACTCCAATGACCAGACATCGCCGTACTCAAAGTCAGCGAAGATATACTTTCCGTAAAGGTCTGGGACCAAACTTCCCCGATAGACAAAACCCCCGGTGATGGACTCGCCGACATTGTGGTTGTATTCATAAAATGGCATAATGAGTCCGGCGGTATCGCAGCCGACGGGCGGATCGTAGCAGTGAGCCCCCTCCATAATGTTCCAGCCATAGTTTCCGCCTACCTCTAATAAGTCTATTTCTTCATACAAGTTCTGGCCAACATCCGCAATCCAACAGATATTCGTGACAGGATCGAAACTGAACCGCCACGGGTTTCGAAGACCAAAAGCATAGATTTCTTCTCTATAACCTGTCCCCACAAAAGGGTTATTATCCGGAATTCCATAGTTCAGCCCTTCGTCAGGATTGTCTATATCAATCCGTAGCATGGAACTGTGAAGGGTGTTAAGATTTTGTCCATGCCCATAGGGATCGCCTCCTGCACCGCCATCACCCATACCAATGTATAAATAACCATCGGGACCAAAGACGACCTGACCGCCGTTATGATTAGTAAATGGCTGGTTAATTTCAATGATTATGTGTTCTGATAATTCATCACCAACATCAGGATCATCCGCTGTTACTTGAAACCGGGAAACCACTGTTCTTAGTGGACCTGGTGCTGTATAGTTGACAAAAAAATAACCGTTATTTTCATAGTCAGGATGGAATGCCAGGCCCAGAAGCCCTCTTTCACCCTCAAATACTATCCTGTCCCGAATATCAAGGAATATGGTTTTATCCGTTACAAAAACATCATTCTCAAAAACATAGATGTAACCTTCCTGTTCTACCACAAAGAGCCGATTGGACTCATCCGCTGAATATTGAAGGTCAACAGGTTGCGTAAAATACAAGCTGGGAAATGCTTCATCGATCTGCACTTGACCAAGCAGAACCGATAAGGACAAAAGTAAAAGGATGGCTACTTTTTTCATGGTGAGCTCAAATCTACCCATCAGCCCACAAACAAAAAACCCCACTAATGTGGGGCTTGATGTGGTAGAAAGGGTAAATCTATTTAAGCAATACCATCTTTTTAGTCTGTCTGAACTGCCCTGCATCTATCGTATACAGATACATTCCTGCTGATACTGGTGCACCTTTATCATTGGTAGCATTCCATTGGATAGAACGATATCCAGCTGATTGATTACTATTCACCAATGATTTA
>DQOT01000066.1 GCA_015658495.1 Fidelibacterota bacterium
CCTATAAACTTCCCAAAATATTTATTGTCTTGTTTAATAATTTCTAATGTATCGGTGTGTCCAGCTTCGATTATCTCCCATCTCCCAATAATAGTATCAGGGCCCCCATTTTGTTGAGATAGTAAAACAAATGGAATTCCACAAATGGTAATTATGCTAAATTTTTTTATCTTTATAATTAAAAGCTTATTCTTTCCCTTGAATTGTTACCACCAGTTTTCGAGCAGATCCACGATCCCGATGTTCGCAAAGATAAATGCCCTGCCAGGTACCTAAGTTGAGTCGACCATCCGTAATGGGGACAGAAACTGACGAACCCAAAAGAGATGCTTTCAAATGGGCAGGCATATCATCGGATCCTTCAATCGTATGCTGATAATAAGATTGATTTTCCGGCACCAGCTTATTGAAATGGGATTCAAAATCCAGGCGAACTGTTGGGTCGGCGTCTTCGTTAATTGTTAAGGAAGCGGATGTATGTTTTATAAATAAATGAAGAATCCCTGTTTTGATCTTTTCTATTTCAGGAAGTTGATCCAGCACATCAGGGGTGATAATATGAAACCCGCGGGAGCGGGGAGAAAGTGTAATTGTTTTTTGAATCCACATTATTGTAATGGAGTATTGGATTGATGGATAAATGGGTGACAAATTAACACTTCATCATTCTATCACTCCATTAAGTTTAACACAAATTTACTCCCACAGGAAAACTATTAGCGATTCTTGCTGCCCTTAGTGGCTAATTATTTTTTCCATCCAGATTCGGGTTTCTTCTTCGGAATCCATTTGATTTTTTTCTGTAATTGTAAATCCAAGATTCAACGAAAAAGCAATCATGGCTCTGTGCTTTTTACGAGTTTTCAGTATGATGGAATTGTATCCATTTCTTTTTGCCCAATTTTCCTGAAAATCTGCTAATGCGCTAGCTACACCTTTTTTACGAAACTCCGGTAACACGCCACCCATCCAACTGTAAAAACTTCCATCTTTAAATCGGTCGTAGCCAATTTTAAATCCAACAGATTGGTTTTCTATCTCAGCAATGAGAGATAAGTGAATACCGGAACAACGCCTTTCAAATTCTTCAATTCCGTATGGCATGTCAAACTCCGGGATCTGGTTGGATAAATCCACGAATTCATGAAAAAGACCTAATCTTATTTTAACTGCCACTTTTAACCTAATTGTTTCGACAGGCTCAACAAACAGTCATTGAGTTTGCTGAAATCCATTTTTCCTTTCCTGCCCGCTGCCGACTATTTCGGTAGGGCAGGCGGGCGCGACCCTACGTGACCTTAGCGGCTAATTAATTATGTTTTTCGTTCTTTCTTCCGGGCTGCAGGGAATAGAATATTGTTCAGGATCAGTCGATAACCCGGTGAATTCCGATGCAAGGAAAGATCTGTTGGTGGATCCCCAACAAAATGCTGATAATCTTCCGGGTCGTGTCCACCGTAAAAAGTGAATGTTCCTTTCCCGAAATTCCCATGAAGATATTTCACCTGATCTGATGCGGGATCTTCGCCCATGATTACAATATGATTTTTAATTCTGTCTTTATGAAATCCTGTGGTTTGTCCCATGAATCCTTTCACAATGATCACATGGTTTTGGGTGAGCATGGTGGGCACTGGATCATACTTGGCGGAGAATTCAAAAAGTGAAAAATAGTCCGCTTCTGCACCGCGAGTCACTGGATTATGGCTCGGTGGGAAATCAATATCGGAAAATTCATAAACCATAGGATCTGGCAAAAGTTTGAATCCTGAAAAAGCAAATGATTGCGTGTAATCCAATTTTGAATGAAGTGTCGGGTCAATGGGTGTTCCATCAAATACGCTATGAGCCCCATCTACATTTTCCATGGAAAGTGCAATGTCGTAGGAATCTGTTGCGGAACACATGGCGAATAAGAAACCGCCATTGCCTACATAATTTTTAATAATTCGAGCAATGGCTTTCTTCTGTTCGTGAACACTGGGAAAGCCCAACTTGGCAGCCACAGATTCAAATTGTCGCTGTTGATTCCGATACCATTGCGCGTTATGATGGCTCCGGTAAAATTTCCCGTATTGACCTGTAAAATCTTCATGATGAAGATGAAGCCAATCGTACTTTCCCAATTTCCCCAAATGGACTTCCTCATCCCAAAGTGTTTCATAATCC
>DQOT01000256.1 GCA_015658495.1 Fidelibacterota bacterium
GCGACCAACAAAACCAAGGGTAAATCCTGAGCGTGCTAAGTCAAGGGCCGTTTGTTTCCCGATGCCATCGGTTGCCCCGGTGATGATACATGTTTTATTCATTTAATTTCTTTTTTCATGTTAACAAGAATTTTTAATACATACTCATGATGCCGATCATGATTAACATAAAATAGGGTACGAGATCCGCTGCGCCACCGTAATCTTTCGCCAAGCGTTGTCCGGTAAAAAGGGCGATAAGCGTAAACGCCAACATGACAAATCCGTAAAAAATCCACAGCGTTGTTTTTTCTGCGAATGCATAATAGATGCCATAGACCAACATGAGTCCCCCTGCCATTTCCATCATGGTTAAAATGGTGAGCAAAAAACCCGTGAATCCTTTAAAGGGCGAATTGGCAAAGTGTGATTCGAAAAAATTCAGGTTCCCTTTTCGATCAATGATTTTATCAATGCCAGACTGCAAAAAAGTGACGGCTAATAGAATAGCGATCAGGATCTGACACAGAACGAGAGGATCCTTGAAGGTGACGCCCAGGAGTTCTATTCTGTCCCCATATCGTTCTGCCACAGATTGAGCAACCGACACCGATTGAATGAATATTGTTGAAAATAAAATTGGGATGATTTTTTTCATGTCTTCCTCACGAATTGATTAATTGTTGAATGCGTTTCCGGACCAGATCACGGGTTTCTTCTATGGATAAATGTTCAAATTCAGTTTTAGTGATAGGTTCACCAAAACGTGTTATCAAGACGCCTGGTGTTAGCCGCCAATCTTTTTTCTTCTTTGCTTCAAACGCGCCAATAAGTCCAATAGGTACTATTGTTGCCCCCGTATTTTTTGCCAAGTGAAATGGCCCCTTTTTGAATTGGCCTAATTCACCTGTTAAGGTTCGGGTTCCTTCCGGCGAAATCAAAAAAGAAATTCCTTTGTTTAATGCTTTTTCAGCTTTTGAGAGACTGTGCATCGCCTGTTTCAATTCCTGCCGGATTATTGGAATGACACCATATTTTCTCATTATTGTACCCCAAATGGGATAGCGAAATTGTTCTATCGCACCAACGGCCGTTATATAATGGGGAATGAAAGCAGCAATCATGAATTGGTCAAACATGGAACCATGATTAAACAAGTAAAGATAAGGTTGTTTCTTGGGATTGGGGGGTTGGTTTTCCCTTTTTACCCATTGCCCTGCTAACAAACAATACAACCACGAAATGGGGCGGATCAAATAATGGAGATAAGAACGAGGGACAAGCAGGAATGAAATATAAAATATGAGCATTGTCAGGGCAAAAAAGATAAACCAAATCGGCCAAAGAATGAGAGAAATAATTCCCCTAAACATGCCAGCCTTGCTCATCTAAAAGTGAAAACAATTTGTGGTTAGCTTTGGGAAATGGGAATTCGCTGATCTGTGTTGGTTCTATCCAAGTCGAATTCTCAATATCATTTAATGGTGTTATATTTTCTTCACAATGGTAGCCATGAAATGTGATTGAAAAATGGGTGTAAGCATGTTTAATTGCACCAATCTTTTTCAAGATTTTTGGTTTTGCGCCACACTCTTCCTTGATCTCACGACACAAGGCATCTTGCAACGATTCGCCTTTTTTAACTTTCCCACCGGGGAATTCCCACAAGCCTGCCAGCATCCCTTTCTCTCCCCGCTTCTGGATATAAAATTTTTCACCCCGCCAGACAATCCCGGCAACGATGGTATAATGGGGCGGCTTTGTCTTTTTAATGGGCGTTGGGTACAATTCGGGATTACCGGAAGCAAATGCTTTACATGAAAATGATATTGGACATTTGCCACAGTTGGGATTTTTTGGTGAACAAACTCGCGCCCCAAGTTCCATGACGCTTTGATTAAAATCTCCTGGCTTTTCTTGCGAAATAATGTTTCCTAAATGATTTTTCATTCGGGACATATTTCTGTTTGTCAGATTTTTTAGTCCAAGTACACGAGCTATAACACGTTTTACATTGCCATCAATTAATGGGAACGGTTTTTGAAATGCCATGGACAAAACCGCAGCAGCAGTATAATCTCCCACACTTGGCAGCGCCCTGAATGAATCCCAATCATTGGGGATATTTCCGCAATGATTTTCAACAACAATTTTGGCTGCTTTGTGAAAATTGCTACATCGGGAATAGTATCCGAGTCCTTCCCAAATTTTCAGCAAAGATTCCTGATTGGAATTTGCTACAGCTTCAAGTGTGGGGAACTTTTTGATCCATCTTTCAAAATAAGGGATTACCGTTTCAACCTGAGTCTGCTGAAGCATCACTTCCGAAAGCCAAATTTTGTACGGATTATCAATATCCCGAAATGGCAGTGCCCTTTTTTCTTTAGAATACCAGGATAAAAGAGATGATGTGATATTACTTTGTTGCATTATACAATCTTATTATCTCTTAAAATTATTTTTGATAAAATCCAATGCAACGAAGAAATATATTCGATCATTTCGTTCCGGTCTAACGGATCCACTTCCTTTTCGATAACGGACCCCAGTTTATCGAATTGTTGTTCCAGACCAGCTTGAATCTCATCTCCGTAGATTGTGAGAAACACCCGGATTACCCGTTTATCATGATGAGCAGGTTTGAGCTCTACCCAGCCTTTTTTTTCCAAGCCAATTATAAGACGGGTGCTTGTACTGTTATCGATCCCAATCTTTTTAGACAAAGCTGACATTTCAATCCCATCATCGGTAATAATAGATAAAGCCAATATTTGGGGGAATGATGCGCCATCAATGGAAATATTTTTCCGGTAAAGGCTCTGGAGATCAACCAGGAAGGAAGAAAGTAACTCGCCGTAATTCATATTTGTAGTTTACAAATAAAATGAGGGTTATAAAATAAATATTGAGTGAGATTCTTTTCTACCACAATGGGTACTAATTGTAGTAATGGCGTAGTGGGTTAATGGAGAGTTGTTCGATTTACTTTAATCGACTCGAATTTATACTATCGTCCCGGGCCACAGGGTTTATCCATATCAGGCTGGAACATTCGGTATTCAGTTTTAAAATTGATAGATACTGGACAATTAACCTTTCAAAGGTTTTTCCCTTTTGCAAGGTTCAATGTAGATCGAATTGATAACCTTTGAAAGGTTTGGCTACTTTATTTGGCCCCTCCCGGTCAAACATGGATTCCGTATAATTTCAACTTATCTGTATTGAATACTTTGCTGAAACGAGTACAAGAAATTTCGGGAATGACAACTTGCCCCACCTTAAAAACGCTCGTAATGACTTTTTCAAATTTTATCATACCGAATCAGTGTCCGCCATGACAAAATTCTTAAAAAGGAGGCAACGTTTTTAACCGGTTTGCCTGAGAGATGAAAATATGCCTGGAAAGGGCATTGGTTCTTTTACTGCCTAAATGACCAATAATGTTCCAGTGGTCCATTTGGAATGGTCCGATGGAATACCACTGCCCGGGAATCAAGAGATCATTCTCATCGTACTCAACAATGGGATCCGCTCCATTGATCCCTGTCGTGGGACCAAACTCTGATCGTGTATTGACAATCCCGTCATTTTCAAACCATGTTGAATCTGTGGCAGTTCCGTCACTCCAATAACCAACTCGGGAGCCCAGAATTTTTGATCTTGTCCGTGTTAAAATGGATGTCCCTGGTATGGCAATATGGTTGGGAGAGTCTGGCGCTCTTTCTGTCGTGGAGGCTGCAATAGAGAAATAATAAACATCCGGATCGGCTTGGAGAACCCCATTCAATTCTTTGGCACCTTCAAGACTTAAATCCCAGGAACTCACATTTTTTGTCGCCCAGGCTTCATGGGTTCTCATACGTTTTACATAGCTGGTCCATGTTTCGCCATCGCCACGGGAAAAACCCCACTGTTCCAGGTCAAAATCATAAAACCGATTGCCAACCACACCTGCGATTCCTACAAAATACTGTACAAATGGAATTGTTTTTGTCACCACATCTGCAAGAGTAGTTCCATCATGAGGCGTTACAGTTGATGTTATACTCCGAATCCAATTTGTGGAGACTCCTCCCAATAATTCTGATGTTTCAGGCGTACCTAATTTTTCATCTGCCATGATCTCATGGGTTAAAAGGTATTGCAGCATGCGGGCTGTTTGGCCGCCCATGCTATGTCCAATCAGATGAACCGGGTGTTCTTCATCCCATTCTGGATAAATGGCCTGGTAGCTCTTGCCTTTCGGCTTTTGAACTATGTTAAATTTTCCAGCATGAGCTTTGCCATAATCTACTTGACCGCCTTTGAGTTGGGTGTAAACTTCGATGGCTCTTTCCCAATTGGACGAAACGGGTCCAATCGAAACAGTGAAAACGGTGTGACCTTCATCCCGGAGCATTTGGGCATAATCTTCTCTTCCACCCCAATAATTATAACCCCCCATTTCGTCTTCGCCCCAACCCATGAATCCATGGATCAATACAATGGGATAATTATTCTGGGCGGTAATTATTCCGATAGAAAATACGAGTATGATAATTTTTCTCATTAAAGTTGAATCCCGATCTCTAATCCGTGAATTGTAGCGCCGGTGCCAAAAATAAATGTACCGTAATTAATGTTTGTAGAGCCAGCATTAACCCCAAACCCAAATCCCGATGCACCGATAACAGACCGCAGAAAATCCTGTTTCGTATTATGATCCAACTTGCGTGAGGATGTGCCCCACCGAATTTGAATTCCATTTTTCAATTTAAAATTCCCACCCAAAAAGAACTCCGGATCATTACGATCTTTTGATAGGATTGTGTCCAAAAATAGTGTGAGTGGAAGATGGATTAATTTTTTGGATCCGCTAATAACTGTTTTGGGGACGAGTAATCCATGGGCAAAATTATTACCACCAAATGTTTTTCCAATATTGTGGAATGATAGACCCAAAGCTGCTTTAAACTTATGAATATAAAAATCGCTGCCTACAGATATCACGAATGCCCTTACCTGGTGATCTTTCAATGATGAAGAATAGAACTGAGCCGCAGTTCCAATGCTTAAAGGGAGCGTGCCCAACTGTTTTGAATAACCGCCATGAAGCCAGGTATCACCAGATTGATACGTGCCCGTGGATTGAAAATCATCGTCATAACCATCGAATGTTCCGTAAGAAATATGCCGTAAAGAAAATACGCCGAAACCTTTTTTCCATGGTAGGCTCATGACTGCACTCTGACTGGTGATCCCGGCCTGATAGCGAATAATGGATGTGGAAAAATATCGCCCCGTATCCGCCACAGAGGGATTCAATTTGGATGAAATTGGGGATGGGTTCAAAAATCCTGCTCCGCCCATACCCAGTTGGGACGAAGATGTAAATACATCAAATGCGTGGAAACCAGTTTCTGCTGATAAACAGGAAAGAAGAAAAAGGAAAGATGAAAAAAGTTTTTTCTTCGCGGTGTTTTGTGTTCTTCGTGGCTTTACAATCATCAAATCAAACTTAATGGATCAAAATGAATATTGATCCTGTTTTGTCCTGAACGAAATTTTTTCTGAAAATCCATAAAATTGTTCTGGATAAATTTGTGAAGTTTCTGGCCATTTGAATCGTTTGTTTTTAATGATTTAAAGACGATCTGAAACCTGTATTGGTTCCTTAATTTTTCTAAATAGCACGGCGCCGGTCCCAGAATGTCCAACCCTTTGTATTTTCCTTGCAACGATTTGAATATCCGTTTTGACAATGAATCTACAGCCGTTTGGTTTTGCCCCGTAATCTCAATTTTAGCTAACCAACTGAAAGGCGGATACTTGAGTTCATTCCGTTCACTCAAGGCGATATTATAGTATTTCTTCATATCCAATTTCGCTGCATTCTTGATGACAGGATTATCCGGTACATAGGTTTGGATAACCACTTCTCCTGGTTTGGTTCGTCTGCCGGCTCTACCCGAAGCCTGATAGATCAATTGAAAAATACGCTCGCCGGCACGAAAGTCCGGTAGATGAAGTCCAAGGTCTGCATTAATAATACCAACCAATGTGGCATTAGGAAAATCCAATCCTTTGGCGATCATTTGGGTTCCAAGCAAAATATCAATCTCCCCATTGGAAAATGCTTTTAAAATAGATGTAAGTCCACTGCCAGTCCGTGCTGTATCCATATCCAATCTAGCAAGTTTTGCATGGGGAAATGTTTCTTCTATCAAGGATTCCACCCGTTGCGTTCCTGTGCCGGAATATTTCATATTGGGGCTGCTGCAACTGACACATGTTTCCCGTTGTTTCGTTTCAAAATGACCACAACAGTGACACACAAGTTTTCCCCCTTTACGATGAAAAGTGAGTGCAACTTTACATTGGGGGCACATGACGATCTCACCACAATCTCCACAACGAACTACCGGCGAATAGCCGCGGCGATTTTGGAGCAAAATAATTTGCTCTTTTTTATTGAGTCGATCTTCTATCTTATCCTGGAGCAAACCGGAAAGGATTTGGCCAAATTTGCCTGATTCGTCCTGATCCGCCAGCATATCCACCAAATGAACCTGGGGATATTTCGCCCCTCCAAACCGTTCCGGGAGATAAAGATAGGTCAACTTTTTATGGAGATAATTATAATAACTCTCCAGGCTTGGGGTGGCACTGGACAAGACCACAGCCGATCCTTCATAGGTGGCTCTCATGAGGGCAACATCCCGGGCATGATACCTTGGCGCAGGCGAATCCTGGCGAAAAGATGATTCCTGTTCTTCGTCAATCACCATGAGTCCCAAATCTTTTAAGGGTGCAAAAACAGCGCTTCGAGCGCCAATCACAACCTTGAAGGATCCTTTGCAGATCTCTTTCCACGTCCATGAGCGTTGGGCCTGGGTGAGTTTAGAATGCCAGAGTGCAATCGTATCCCCGAACACGGCTCGGAACCGGCCTGCAATTTGTGGTGTAAGAGAAATTTCAGGGAGTAAAATGATGGCAGTTCTGTTTTGGCCTAAACAATGGCGGACCGCTTCGATATAGATTTCCGTTTTTCCGCTGCCTGTAACACCATGCAATAAAAAAGGAGAATACTTTCTTGAATCCAAGAATTTGATAATCGCATCCACAGCAGTTTTCTGGTGATCATTAAAATCCACTTTTTTATGGATGGGATCGAAGGTAAAACCCGTCACATCCGGTAGCAAAGATTCTTCAAAAAGTGAAACCAAGCCACGTTTTTCCAGTCCGCGACATACATTCAATGGATTAGATGCCAAGTCTTTCAAGGAAGAAACTTTGAGGGGTTTTTCAGCACGCCAAATTTCCTGATACACGTCATATTGTTTTGGCGCACGTTTTTTAACGAGTTCTAAATCCTCATCATCTGCAATGGGGTTAGGATGCACGACCCAATTTTTTGGCGGTGTGTATCGCGTGGAAAGGTTATTCGGTAAAACGGTTTTCGCGACTTGTCCCAATGGCGTGATATAATATTGACTCATCCATTGAATCAACTTCCAAAGCTCTGGCGTCATGATTGCAAGATCATCCACCATCCCGGAGATTTCTTTCATCTTTCCTTTAAAAGATGATGCCGACTTTAATTGAGTGACAATCCCCTGGGCATTTCGTGAACCAAACGGTGCCTTTACACGGGAGCCGATCTGGATATCTTGAGAAAGATCCTTGGGAATCTTATAGGTAAAGGTTAGAAAACCAGAGATCGGAAATGCGACTTCAGCAAACATAACCGGCAAGTTTATGCGTCACGATAGATTGGGGCAATAAAAAACCCCTGCAACCAACATCATATTGAAATCGGAATGCAGGGGTTGAATTGATCTGGCCTGATTTATGATTTGATCACGTAGATCTTTACATCACCATTCAGGTCTGCACTCACACGAACCGGTACATGATAAATACCCAATGCTTTAATGGGTTCTTCCAGCATGATAGCGTGGCGATCCACTTCGATCCCTTTTTCTTCAAGGGCTTTGTGGATATCCAATGTTGTGACAGAGCCAAACATTTTTTCTTCTTCGCCAACTTGAGCTTCAATGGTGATTTCTGTTTTTGACAGTGTTTCCACCATAGCTTCATATGCAGCAACTTCACGGACTTTACGCGTTTTCGAGATCTGCTTCCGTTCATCTGCAACAGCGAGATTTCGTTTGGATGCACGGAGTGCCAGCCCTTCGGGAACCAATTTATTCCGGGCATAACCGGGTTTTACGCTTACGACATCCCCGGCTTCACCGAGACCATTTACATCTTGTAGTAAAATAATATCCATGATCTAACTCCTTATTCCCTACCGCTTTCAACGTAAGGCATCAGGGCAATTGAGCGGGACCGTTTGATGGCTCGAACTACCTTCCGGTGCATTTTTGCACTGCTGCCCGTGATGCGGCGTGGCATGATTTTGCCCTGGTCATTCACAAAACGACGTAGGAGTTTCACATCTTTATAATCGATGTCTGTGATACCATTTTCTTTAAAATAGCAAAATTTCTTTCTACTCTGGAAAGCCATTATTCAGCCTCCTTTTTTTCAGTTTCTTTTTCTGAACTTTCTTCTGAGTCTTCAGATTCATCATTCGATTCGTTTTCATCTGTTTCAGCGGTTGCTTCTTCTAAAGATTCAGATTCGGTTTCTTCCAATGCTTCAGCCTCCGCAGGTGCCTCTTCAGTTGCGGGTGTTTCAGTCGTTTCTTCCGAAGCTGACTCTTCTTTCACATCTTCAACGTAAACGTCTGGTTTTTCATCCAGAGTAACGGTCATATGACGAAGCACCGTGTTGTTCAGTTTCATCCATGTATTGAATTCGTTCATTATATCCTGCTCACCCCCTTCGAATTGCAGGAGGATATAAGAACCATATTTTTGATTCTGGATTGGATACGCCAGGCGTTTCTTCCCCCATACACGGTGGTTGATCAGTTTTGATTTTGTTTTCTCTAGCTCGGTTCCGATTTCGCCCATGGTGGTATCCAGAGCTTCATTTTCCAGATTCGGATTTACAATATAGAGTGTTTCATAATACCGCATAATGACTCCTTATGTTTTACGCAATCAGCGGTGCGATTACCAGTGAAACCACTGACATCAATTTAATTAAAATATTCAGCGATGGGCCGGATGTATCTTTGAAAGGATCTCCGACCGTATCGCCCACCACGGCTGCTTTGTGCGCTGCGGACCCTTTACTCAAGGTTTCTCCGTTGATTTCTACACCTTCTTCGATCATTTTCTTAGCATTATCCCATGCGCCACCAGCATTGGACTGAAAAATTGCCATGAGTACACCACAAACAGTGACGCCGGCAAGCAAACCACCTAATGTTTCTGGTCCAAAAATAAATCCCACAATAACGGGAGAAGAAATTGCTAAAATTCCAGGGAGAACCATTTCTTTAATGGCTGACTGGGTAGAGATTTCTATACAACGATCATGATCTGCTTTAGTTAAACCCAACTCATATGCAGTTTTATCCTCCTCTGACCATGTGGAAGCATCACCTTTCCCCAGCACTTCAAGCGCCGCTCTTAATTCTGGGATATCTCTAAACTGGCGACGAACTTCTTCGATCATAGCCATGGCTGCACGGCCTACCGCACCCATAGCCATAGATGAGAAAAGAAAGGGTAACATGCCACCCACAAATAAACCAGCCATCACCCAGGCATTCGAAATATCTATAGAGACGACCGCTTGTGATTTTGCTGCAACAGATTCCATACCCGATTCAATGAGTTCTTTATAACGGACATTAAATACTGTTGTTCTAAACGCCGCAAATAATGCTAATGCAGTTAATGCGGCAGAACCGATGGCAAATCCTTTTCCGATGGCGGCAGTTGTGTTTCCGACCGCATCCAGTTTATCAGTCCGTTCCCGAACTTCCGCAGGGAGTTCAGCCATTTCTGCAATGCCGCCTGCGTTATCGGAGATGGGACCATAAGCATCAACAGCCAGTTGGATTCCCGTATTTGCCAGCATCCCCAAAGCAGCCATGGCAATACCATACAGTCCTGCGAAGTGAAAGGCACCTATGATGGCCGATGCAATAATCAGGATCGGAATTGCTGTGGATTGCATGCCAACGCCAAGTCCAGCGATAATGTTTGTGGCCGGACCTGTCATGGATTGCTCTGTGATAGATCTAACCGGTGAAGTCCCTGTGCC
>DQOT01000031.1 GCA_015658495.1 Fidelibacterota bacterium
ATGCCAGGCATAAGGTTCATCTTTGGCACATCCAAAGATCATCAATCCAATAAAGAGAAAAGAATTAAAATTTTTCATTAGTTATCCATTTTATCTTGAAGAATATTACGAATGTATTTTGGCATTTTTATGGGTTTTCCTTCTAAATTTGTGCAAGCGTGAACCGTGTACCCTTTCATGAGAATTTCATCTGAATCCGCCGGACATATTATATATTCAAATTTCATTTTAACTTTCGGTAATTCACGGATACATGTCTTCACAATAATTTCCTGACCAAATTTTGCGCCTTTTTTATACTCACAATGCGCTTCTATGACAGGAAGCATAGCTCCATTATCTTCAACTTTAACATAATCCAAACCGAAGGATAGTAACATTTCAGTTCTTGCTTCTTCAAAAAATTCAAAATAACGGGAATAATACACGATCCCCATTTGGTCCACATCTTTGTAATACACCTTGACCGGATGGTCGTATCGAATCATGCGCTTTCCTGGAAATAACCCAGTTTATCATATTTCTGGATGCGGTTATCCAGGAAATCATCCGGTTCTATTTTTGATAACTGGTCTAACTCTTCCAATAAAGCAGTTTTTAATTCGTTTGCAGACGCTTCAAAATCCCGATGTGCGCCCCCATTCGGTTCCGTGATGATCCGATCACAAATACCCATTTCCACGAGATCTTTGGGTGTGGGCTTCAGGGCTTCTGCAGCCTCTTCTGCTTTTTTGGCATCGCGATATAAAATAGATGCACATCCTTCAGGACTGATCACAGAATACCATGTATTTTCCAACATGAGCATGCGGTCGCAAACACCGATGCCCAATGCCCCACCGCTGGCTCCTTCTCCGATGACAACCCCAATGATGGGTACACGAAGTCCAGACATTTCCAATAAATTTCGTGCAATGGCTTCACCCTGTCCCCGTTCTTCAGCGCCAATGCCTGGGTAAGCACCGATCGTATCCATGAATGTGATCACAGGAAGACCAAATTTTTCAGCCAGTTTCATGACACGTAATGCTTTCCGGTATCCTTCAGGACGCATCATTCCAAAATTCCGGTGAAGATTTTCCTTGGTATTTCTACCTTTCTGTTGACCGATCCACGCCACTTTTCGATCCCCAAAATGACCTAAGCCTGTAACCACTGCTGGGTCATCCATAAAATGTCGATCCCCGTGGAGTTCAATGAAATCCGGTGAATAGTATTGAAAATAATCCAATGAATAGGGTCGATTGGGATGTCGGGCCAACTGAACGCGTTGCCACCGCGAGAGCCCCGAATATATCTTTTCTATTGCAGCGGTTCGTTTTTCCTGCAACTTTATCAGTTTTTTCAGATCTGCCTGATTTGGATCTTGAGAGGATTCTAATTCAAGGATCTGGTTATCCAAATCTTTGACAGGTTTTTCAAAATCGAGATAGTAGTTTGACATGAAAATCTATTCAGGTTGTTATTGATAATTTCGATCTAATTCTATGTAAGAAGCGATGCCAAGTAAAACGATGAGTCCAAAGATAATATTCGCATATAAAACGGGCAAATTTAGACATAAAAATCCCACCATACTCAGCAAGAGTGATGTTCCGTGCATGATCAAAACCGCATGATGGATCGGGATTCCCCGTTGTGCCAAGCGATGGTAGGTATGGTCACGAGAAGCCTGGTGAATCTTCTTCTTTCTTTTTAGTCGTGATAATACCACCAGCATCATATCAAATAAAGGAACAGAAAAGATTAGGATCGGCATAAACCAGGAAGATGCCTGGGACCCAATTTTCGGTTGATAAATGATCGCCACTGCGGCTAATAAAAACCCTAAAGACTGGGCACCAGAATCTCCCAGGAAGAGACTCGCCGGCCGAGAATTGAAAAAATAAAGGGCAATGCAAATTCCCAAGATCACGGTACACAGGAATATCAATGATGTTTGGCCGGTGACAATAGCTAGCAAAAGAAAGAATCCGGCGGAAACGCTGCTCAATCCTACTGCCAGTCCGTCAAAACTATCAATAAAGTTAAACGAATTCGTGACGGTCAACATCCAAAGAAAAGTGAAAATTAAATTGAGCCAAGATGCCCATGGCTCTCCCACTTGTATAAAAAATTCTGGTGAGTGAAAAAACTGAACCTGAACCCCAAGATAGATCAACATAATGGTTCCCGCAATCTGTCCAAGCAATTTTTTTGTTGCCGAAAGATGAATAAAGTCATCCAGCAATCCGAAAAGACCAATGATCATTCCTGAAACAAAAATAGCCCAAACATCAGGGATAGCCCACATCTTTGTTAAAATGATCATGACAATCATCGTATCCAATAAGACGACACCCCCCGTGAGTGGGACTGGATTTAGATGCTTCTTATGGCCGGCACTTCCAGGAATATCCATGAGTCCCACATCGGGTGCAATCTTGATACTGATGAGAGCCAGGCCCACAGCAAGTAAAATGCTGCCGATGAGCAGGAGCATGACATATTCGAGTTGAGCAAAATTTTCCATTTATCGCCTGAGGAAAAATTTACCCTCTGCAAAGATCAATTTACCAAACATGATTAGGGAATAAAACAGGTTGAAGAGTGGCCAATAATCCTGGGAAAAATGTTTAGTATAAAGTCGATAGTATGAACGGTGCCATTCAAAAATGGCCCGAAACGGATAGGATCCCGCACCGCCGGCACCGCCAATATGACGAATGATTGATTCTGGATTATAAACGATTTTCCATCCTTTTTCCTTAGCCCGGAAACAATAATCAGAATCTTCCTGATATGCAAAATAACGTTCATCTAAAAGTCCGATCTCGGCAATGACATTTTTTCGGATGACGGAACAGGATCCGGATACAGCATCCACCTCATTGATCTCATTTTCGTCCAAATGGTTTAGGTGGTACCCTGTGAACTTTTTATTATGGGGATATTTTTTTGCGAATCCTAAAAAATAAGAAAATACGGCTTGGGGTCGTGGAATTCCCCGTCGGCATGATTTTTGAAATGAACCATCTTCATTCACAACCTTTGGACCACAAATACCTATGGAA
>DQOT01000274.1 GCA_015658495.1 Fidelibacterota bacterium
AAAAACAATTTTACCAATCTTGATCTTGTCGTTTTCCTGTATGTTGAAAACCACATTCCGAACAAGATCTTTTGCTCTTCCATCAAAAAGTGTGGATTCTTCCTCAGGAATTTCCAGCACCGGATTTATTTCCGCATGCAGGTACCCTTTTTCGGCATACAGTTTTTTGATTATTTCTGCTGTTTCGTGGAGCGTATTGGGTTTGAGTCGCTGACCTTTTGCTAAACTGATTTCATCTTCGAATTTCCGGTCTTTTAATTTTTTATTTCCCTCATAGGACAAATCACCCAAAATGAAATTTTCCTTCACTACAATGGTCAAAGATAATCCTTCCTCCGTCTCTTCATCATAGCGTAATTGAATATCCTGGAAAAGCCCTAACTGCCAAAGCCGCTTAATAGCCCGGGGAAATTCTGTTGGTTTAACGGTTTGTCCTTCCCGGAGTCCGGCCGTAAAAATGATCGTATTTTCGGATGTGACGGCATTCCCTTCCACACTCACATCAACCAATTTGATATCATCCGGAAGTCCCTGCCCAAATCCCAGATTCAAGATAAAGAAAATACTAAATAATTTTTTCATCATTAATTGTTTACCTGTTCACTGACTTTCCCGAATCGTCGTTCCCTGGATTGAAAATCCAAAACAGCTTCCATAAGCGCATCTTTGCGAAATGCCGGCCAAAAGGTTTCTGTCATAAAAATTTCTGTATAGGCGCTTTGCCATAATAAAAAGTTGCTCAATCTGCACTCACCGCTTGTTCGGATTAACAGATCCGGATCGGGCATATCTGATGTTGAAAGTGAATTTGAAAAAATTGTTTCATCAATTTCATCTGATTCCAATTCACCGTGTTTTACTTTTTCTGCAATGGCTTGAACTGCGAATACCATTTCCTGCCGACTGCCATAATTCAGCGCAAGGCACAGGTTCAGTCCTGTGTTCTTTTTTGTGATCTCGATTCCATCCAAGATCCCTTTTTGCGTTGATCTTGGCAACATTTCCAAATCACCGATCGTAGTAAAACGAACATTGTTCTTATGAAGTTTCCTTACTTCCACACTGATCGTTTTTAAAAGAAGCGTCATTAGTGCGCTTACTTCAGCCTTGGGCCGACGCCAATTCTCTGTGGAAAATGTATAAAGCGTCAGGTGTTTTACACCAATCTCTCCACAGATACGGGTGATCTCCCGTACTGAATTAATCCCTTCTTTATGTCCTGCAACTCTCGGTAAAGAACGCTCCTTGGCCCAGCGACCGTTGCCGTCCATGATAATTGCGATATGTTCGGGGATATGCCCTTTCAGGGCATTTTCTTTAGTTGATTTTGTCATGATAATAAGGAAAAAAGCGGGCGAAATTACCGCCTGCAATAACCCAATACAACCGAGTTACATTGGTTCAGATGCCGCTGATTTTGGGATGGTACGAATGGATCAGCATTCGGTTCCTTATTCATTTAATCAAGAGAAGACATAAGGTCTCGGGCAATGTTAAGATATATCTGCCCTAATGGGGAATCTGGATCTTTTTGTGTCAAGGGTACACCCGCATCTGTTGCGGACATAATTTCAGTGGAAAAAGGTATTTTACCGAGAAGAGGGACACCCAAACGTTCACTTTCTTTTTTTCCGCCGCCTGTTTTAAAGAGATCCATTTTAAATCTGAATTTACCCGAACTGTCCACTTCTATATTTTCACCATTAATGGTTATGGATGAAATGCCGCCATCAACTGCACCCTCAATAACCAATCCGGACATATTTTCGATCACGCCTAAAACAGGCGTATTCACTTTCCGGAACATGTCCGCCCCTTTGCGAACATCTGCCAAGGCAATGTCTTGCGGTGTCGTTACGATCACAGCACCGGACATGCGAAGTTTTTGGGTGAGTGTTAATTGGATATCACCGGTTCCGGGTGGCAAGTCCAAAATCATCACATCCAATTCGCCCCATTGTACATCGCGAAAAAATTGTTCTGTCATTCGAGAAACCAACGGACCACGCCAGATCACCGGTGTTTCGTTTCCACTGATAAAACCAAAACTCATGACTTTCATACCAAATTTTTCTAAGGGAATCAATTTTTTATCCTGGGTCATTTGTGGCTGTTCATTGAGTCCGAAAATAATAGGAAGTGACGGGCCATAAATATCCAGATCCAGCAAGCCAACCTTTTTTCCCTGTTTGACCATGGCGCAGGCCAGGTTGGCAGCAACGGTGGATTTCCCCACGCCCCCTTTTCCGCTAGCAACAGCGATCACATGTTTTACATTTCCAAGGATGGGCGCCGGCGGTGATTGAGATTCGATTGGGGGAGCTTGGCGTGGTGCATCACCTGAGATTTCAACTGAAACAGTTTTAAAATGTTCAGATAACACCTTTTCTATGCTTTTGATCACTGCCTCTTTCTTTGCTTCATTTTGGGATGTGATATTGAGATGAACTGTCACCCGATCTCCATCCAGAGAGACATCTTTTACCATTCCAAAGGAAACAATATCCCTGGAAAATCCGGGATAATTAATGGATTTTAAATGGTCTAATACGTGTTCTTTATTCATGATGGAAAATCCAAAAAAAGCGGCTGCCAAATGACAACCGCTTTTTATTGTCTTAATCTAATTGCGATTCACTAGCCAGCATATTCGCAGCCGAACCATTCGTAGTTGATCTTGGAATATTTGTGCCACTCTTCAGGCACTTCACTTTCTTCAAAGATCGCTTCTACCGGACATTCCGGTTCGCAAGCACCGCAATCGATACATTCTTCAGGATCGATGTAAAGCATATCTTCATCCTTCGGGACAAAACCGTCTGCTTTTGCTTCCGCACCGGCACCTTCTTTATCATAGGGGCCATGAATACAATCAACGGGGCAAACCTCAACACATGCAGTGTCACAGGTTCCTACACAAGGTTCAGCAATAATGTAAGTCATTCTTGTACTCCTTCACGATAATGTTTAATTCTTGGTTCAAAAACAAGGTTCAATTTAAAGGGAAAATCCATTTGTAAAAAACGTTTTGGGATTAATTTCCACGCCTATTTTATCATGTTGAAAAAGGATCAGAATCGAAACCTTTCCCTGCTTTGGTTAGCCCAGGCGATTTCCCAGGCCGGCGATGCCATCTATCAACTTGCGCTCCTCTGGTTGGTATTGGATATGACCAATTCCTCTGTCATGACCGGACTCATTGCCATGGGTGCCTATTTGCCAGCACTTATCTTTGGACTCTATGCAGGTGTTTTTTCAGATAGCATGAATCGATTTCGGCTTATGATCTTTGCCAATGGGGGACAGGCATTGACTGTTTTATTGATTCCGCTTTTTCTCTGGTATGGACATAATAATGTTTGGGTGATTTGCGGATTGGCATTTATCCGTGGTTGTTTTAATACCCTTTTTCAGCCAGCGTTGAATTCGTTTATTCCCATTCTTTTTCCGTTGGGACGCTTGGTAAAGATCAACGCCATTCTGGCAACGTCCGGACAAATTGCCTGGATGATGGGGCCTCTTTTTGCAGGGATTCTTCTGACGGTAGTTTCACTCCCTAATCTGTTTATAGCAGATGCTGGCTCCTTTTTAATGGGCATCGGGTTATTATTATTCATCAGCCAACCGAAACATCCAAAACAGCCTGAAAAACACAGTCATTGGGATGAGCTGAAACGTGGTTTATCATATCTCTATGGGCAAAAGCCCATTTTTTGGATGATCATTATTACATTCATTAATAATCTGTTCATTATGGGTCCGGCCATTGTGGGTCTCCCAATTTTAGTAAAAATCGCATTGCATGGCACTGCATCGGATTTTGCATTTACGGAGGGCTGTATGGCAGCCGGAGCATTGGTAGGATCACTCATTGTTTCAAAATTGAATGGGCGGCTGTCTAATGGGTTGATATGGGCCATTGGATTAGTTTTAGATGGAGTCACATACTCTTTCATATATTGGGCAGCATCCGTAGAAATGGTCATGGTTATGATCTTTTTCCATGGGATAGGAATTCCACTCATCATGGTTAGTCGAACGTCCATTGTTCAAATTCACACACCGAACAAATTTCACGGACGACTTTTTTCTGTGGTTCATTTGGGCGTGGTTGGGACAACCGCAATTTCGGCTGGACTCGTTGGTATTATTACATCCATTATTTCCGTTAAACTATTGTTCTTTGGCATTGGGTGCGGTGCGGCACTTTGCGGGTTCATTGGACTTGCAATGCCGTCGCTCCGAAACATCAAGTAAGTTTGGTTATGGATAGGGCGCATCATTATATCGTCATCGATCAGGGGACATCTTCCACGAAGGCATTTTTGTTTGATTCAAATGGGAAGGTTCTCTATTCAAAAAAAATCAAGCACGATTTGTCTCGCCCAAAGCAATTCCATGTAGAATGTGATGCCAATGTGATCCTGAATGCATGCTCAGAATTATTTCAAGATATGGTGCATGCTTCCGGTGATGTTGCTATTCACAATGTGGGATTGGCAGTTCAGCGTTCCACTTTTTTATTTTGGGAAAAGGAATCCTGTCTTCCTGTAACGCCTGCCATCAGCTGGCAGGATAGCCGGGCTCATGCCATTCTTGATGAATTTTCTGAACATTCTCAAAAACTGTGGAGAATAACAGGGACACCTTTAAGCGCTCATTTTGGAGGTCCGAAATATTTACACATGGTGCGGAAAAATAATGAATTGAAGTCCCGTGTTGAAAAAGGCGATTTATATTTTGGCCCCTTGAGCGGATTCTTATCCCAAGCCATGACCGGCACACCCGGAGTGGATGAAACCATCGCATGTCGTTCATTATTTTTTGATATTCGATCAGGGGATTGGTCTTATTTTGCCCTGGATCTGTTCGGGATTTCTCGCATCTGTTTACCGCCATTGGCTCCTGTGAAATATAATCTGGGAAATATTTTTGCTACAGACATTCCGCTGTCCGTTGTAATGGGTGATCAACAAGCGGCACTCATTGGACAAACTGGTTTAGTCCCGGGTACCATTGCAAGCAATTTTGGTACATCTGCCAGTATTCAATACAATGCCGGAAAGAAACCCGTCGTATTGGATGGATTGATTTCCAGTGTTCTTTATTCGGATGAAAATGAAAAATATTTCATGGTAGAGGGTACCATTAATGCCTGCAATTCTCTTTTCTATAATTTGGAAAATGTGTTGGATATTACCCATGAAAAAATGAAATGGGACCAGCGAGCATCAAAAACTGAAACCAACGGTATTTTTATTCCCGGATTCAGCGGTCTTGCAGCACCGTACTGGACGCCGGGATTTGATGATATTTATATTGGGTTGAATAAGGATTCGGATAAAAATGAAATTGTGCGAGCCGGCATGGAATCCATTGGATTTTTGGTGAACGATATTTTGGGTTGTTTATCGCCCATTATAAAATCAAAACCGTACATTCTCACTGCTGCAGGCGGTGGCGCCAGAAATCCATTGCTACAATTTATTGCTGATTTAACAGGGCTTCCTGTGGGGCACTCTGCCATGAAAGACAGAACGGCTTATGGCGTATATAAATTGTTAAACCCGAACTACCAATCGGATGCATCCAAAAGTGTGGATCAGATTTTTTCTCCCGAACAATCGGATAAAATAAAGGAGAAAAAAGAGCAGTGGCGGGATGCTATCAATAGAAATCTCAAATAACAGCAGAAACCACTGCTTGGTCAGAAAGATCATCTACCAAAAAGGTGGGATTCACAGATTCGATCAATTCTCTTTTTTCCGGTTTCCGGCACACAATCACAGACTCGCACCCATTTTCATTGGCTGCTTCTGCATCTTGGGCTGTATCTCCCACCAAGACCATATTTTCTAAGCGATAGGATTCTGCCAACACATCCCAGGCTTTTTCCCTCGCTAAGCGGGGCATAGAACTTTTTTCCTCCGCATCATCGGCAAAAATGCCAAACTTGAATCGGTCCCATAAGCCGAATTTTTCCAATTTTATTTTAGAGATCGGTTTCAAGTTTCCGGTTAAAAGGCATGTGGCGTGTCCAGCCTTTTCCACAGCCTCCAACAGGGTTATACAATCACCATAAACGAAGGGGACATCCGATGTTAAAAATTCAGATTCCATGGAGGCGATGTAACGGTCCAAAATAGTCGCAAGTAAATCTTCCGACACCATCCCGCCGTGATCAAGCTTGGCTAAAGCATTTCGGGTAATGCTTCGGTCTGTGAATCCCGCCACATCATTGTAACCCAGTTCAACTGTTTTTCCGGTTTCAGCAGAAATGGCTTTGGCTAAAAGCCCACGGGACACACTCCCAGGGGAGATCAACGTGCCGTCAATATCAAAGAGGAAAAGTTTTTTTAACGTCATTTTGCAAGTGCACCCATGGGATCCCAGGGCTTCAGCGGAATCGGCTCACTGATTTGGTAAAGGTCCACCAATTCATCCGGCAAGCAGGATTTGTGAACCACCACTTCATAATTGTATTCATCGAACCATTTATCTGTCATGATGTGGTAACCCTTTTCTCCGCCTTTGTCTCCCCAACTGTTTTCCACGCGCCATTTGGTTGGGTTTCCATTAGAATCCAAATCCACACCGGTGAACAACATAGCATGGGTCATTTGGCTGTCGCCGTACTCTAAACGCGCTGCTTTATCCATACCGAATTTTGTGCCATAGAAAGAATCGAAATCAAAGAGATCCATATCCATGATACCCAAATCACGGTGAAAATGTTTGCCCACATCGCAGCCAAACCAAACCGGATCATCATTTTTCAAGGAGTTGATTGCGGCCTGTTTCATGGCATTGCTTTCCACATTTAAATAACGGATTCTGTGACCATCCACTACATTTCCTAAAAATTCCACCGTATAGACTTTGTTGTATTCTTTATCGCCCATGGGACAATTGATCAGGCAAACATATTCATCCAGATTCAACCCAACATGGTCGCGAAAAAAGGTTTGCGGAGTCAATTTTTCAAACCGGAAAAAATCTTTTTTCTTATTACGAATTTGCCAATTAAATGATTCCGGGGGTATGCCCAAATGAATGGTGAGCATTTGATATACTTCCTCCAACATGTCTGTTTTCCTGGATTGCAATTCTGAATCGGATGCGCCGTAATGCTTCGCTTCCCGAAGTTGTTTCGCATATTCTCTGAGTTTCCGTGTAACCATCCGATTCATTCTCATGGATTTACTGGAGGAATATGATTCAGGCATTTCGGACTGGGGCACAACACCGTACTTATTGATGAGATTCACCCACATATCCCATTGTCCACCATCTTGAATCGGATTGTCTAAGAGATGCATCACCAGTCTCGAGTTCCAGGGTTCATCGGTTGTTCTTAAAATGGATTCCAGGAAATAATTGGATTTTTCCAGCTTATCCCAAAACATGAAATAACTTTGGGAAAATTGAAAATCTTTCAAATTATGTTTTCTGCCTAAATAGATTCGGAAAAGGTTTAACCCTGCAAACCCCCAACAGCGTCCACTGGATTTTTGATTGGTGGCAGGCATTTCTCCTGTGATTACATCGGAAAATGAATGATCTATTTTCCTGAAATGCTCCCAATCCATAGCCAGTTCTATCACCTCATTGCGGATGGATGCATTCCGCGCCAAGCGGACCTGGGCATCATCTAATGTGTTCTTCCTGAAATCATTGATGGTTTTTTTCAAAATCTTTTTACTCATGTTTTTGTCCTTCATTAAATTGAATTGATTCGATCATATTTTCAGTCATCTCCCACAGTTTATTTTGGTCGTCGGTATTGTAGGAAACATCCGAACTTTGTACTGCTTTGCATTTATCAAAATATTTACCGCTGATGTCCTCCACCTCATCAGAAACTGCCAGGTAAACACTGGTTCTGGCGCCCTTCACCACATTAATGGCGAATAGGGATTTCGCCGCATTGATGGATCCCCGGGCTAAACCTGAATTATTATTTCCAAAATTTGAATTCACAAAGCCGGGATGCAGACAATTAAATGTAACCCCAGAATCTTTAAAGCGACGATTGCATTCGTATGTGAAAAGAATATTCATCAATTTCGAGCGACTGTACGTCGGCCAGCCTTTATAATCTTCAATGCCTTGGATATCATCAAAATGCAATTCGGCATTCCGGTGGGCTGCGGAGGCCACATTGACAACCCGTCCTTTGCTGCTTTTCTTAACCATCTCCAGCAGTAATTGCGTTAAATAAAAATAAGCCATGTGGTTCAAAGCAAATGTATTCTCAAAACCTTCTTCCGTCATTTCCGGGGTGTTGAAATAAGCGCCGGCATTGTTGACTAAAACATCAATATTGTTATAAGCGGACTGAATTTCACTGGCTAAGGTGTTAATATTTTTCATGTGAAAAAGGTCCGCATGATGAAAGTGTAGATTTTCATTTCCGGTTTCAGCGATAATCTCAGAAACTACGGATTCACCTTTTCGTCGGTCGCGACCAACAAAACCAAGGGTAAATCCTGAGCGTGCTAAGTCAAGGGCCGTTTGTTTCCCGATGCCATCGGTTGCCCCGGTGATGATACACGTTTTACTCATTTTTTCATTTTTTTCTAATCTGAATCATTTGCCACTAAGAACGCCAAGAGACGCTAAGGGTTTATAAGAATAGAGAAAAGAAAATTTTAAATATATTATTTCTTTGTGAAATTTCGTGGCCTTGGCAACTGATAAATTAGTTAATACATAGTCATGATGCCGATCATGATTAACATAAAATAGGGTACGAGATCCGCTGCGCCACCGTAATCTTTCGCCAAGCGTTGTCCGGTAAAAAGAGCGATAAGCGTAAACGCCAACATGACAAA